>SFMJ01000078.1 GCA_004553095.1 Bacteroidales bacterium | reverse complement strand
AGAGCATAGATATGGCAGGGTGTGCCAAACACGGCAAACTTTTCCTGACGGCAATTCTTGACAACAGTCTTAAATGCATCAAGTGTATAAGATTGAATATACTTTGATCCGCGAAAAGCGACAGACTCCTCCACAGTAGAAGCGACAAAATCTTTGGCACAATCATCAGAAGAGTCATAGACGACACCTACCACCCTGTATCCTTCATGAATCAATTCTTGGGCCAGAAGGTCAGCGACGCCACCGGAGGTAGTATTTTCAACAATATCCCTTTGTTTGGCCGAAGCACCATATAGAGTAGTCGTGCGGAGCTTATCAATGCCGAAAGGTTCGATATTCTCGTCAAACTTATAGCATATTTTGGTGCACAATCCACAATCGACACAAAGAGAGGGGTCGATGGAGGGGCGATAAAACCCTTCCACATCCGGGGCGATAGTAATCGCATTCTTGTGGCAGACAGCGGCACATAGCTGGCAGCCTGTGCATTGATTCAGGGCAGAATCACTTAAAACATTCATATATATATGTCAATAAAAACAGAGAGCCCTCAATAAAAAGCAGAGTTGGGGCAAAATTAGCGTAATTATTTCATTCCACCAAATGTTTTCGCCGTCAGTTCTCTAAATTTTGGTAAGGTCGGGAAAAATACTTATATTTGCGATTTGAAGGTTGAATCAAACAGGAAACTAACAAAAAACCTAACTTATATATGAAAGAAACGGAGAAAGAGAAGGCATACACCACAGAGGGAGGCTTGCCCGAGAACGCGTTTCGCGAACTTGAGAAAGGCGAGCAATATACTCCGGTGATGCATCCTGAGCGTGCTCAGGAGGAGGTGACCCCCTATTCGGTGGGAGTCGGCCTATTGATGGCGATAGTGTTTAGTGCCGCCGCAGCCTATTTGGGGCTGAAGGTCGGTCAAGTGTTCGAAGCGGCAATACCTATTGCGATTATCGCAGTGGGCTTGAGCCAAGCCTTGGGCAAGAAGAATGCCTTGGGGCAGAACATCATCATTCAGTCGATCGGCAGCTGCTCGGGAGTGATCGTGGCGGGAGCCATTTTCACACTTCCGGCGCTCTTCATCTTGCAGGGAAAATATCCCGACATTATGGTGAACTTCTACCAGATCTTCTTGAGTTCACTATTGGGAGGTATCTTGGGCATCTTATTCTTCATACCCTTCCGCAAATATTTCGTAAAGGATATGCATGGCAAATACCCCTTCCCGGAGGCGACAGCCACAACTCAGGTATTGGCATCGGGCATCACATCCGACAGCGCCGAGGGATCGAAGGGCGGACAGGCCAAGACACTTGTCATCGCCTCGCTGATCGGTGGTATCTACGACTACATTGTAGCGACCTTCGGCTGGTGGGCAGAGACAATTACGACAACGGCAGCATCCTGGGGACAGACCATTTCAGAGAAGGTGAAATTAGTGTTCAGTTGCAACACGGGAGCCGCCTTGTTGGGACTTGGCTACATCGTAGGCTTGAAATATGCCTTTGTGATCTTCGCCGGCTCGATCTTCGTATGGTGGATCGTAATTCCTCTGATGGGGACATACGGCACTCCTGAGATAGCGGCATTAGAACCTGATGTCATTTTCAAGGACTATGCTCGTATGATCGGCATCGGCGGCATCGCCATGGCGGGAGTGATCGGCATCATCAAGTCCTGGCCCATCATCTGCAACGCAGTGGGTTTGGCAGGTAAAGAATTTAAGGGAAAGAAAGATAGCGTCAAAGAGATACGCTGGCAGACCGACCTGTCGATGAAGAAGGTGGTATTCTTCATCGCCATCGCTCTGGCAGTGGTGTTGGTATTCTTCTGGATCGGAGTGATCCACACCCTCTGGCAGGCAGTAGTGGCATGGCTTGTAGTAACAGTTATCGCCTTCCTCTTTACGACAGTAGCCGCCAATGCGATAGCGATCGTGGGTAGCAACCCTGTGTCGGGTATGACCCTGATGACCCTTATCATCGCCTCGGCAATCTTCGTGGGTATCGGACTTAGTGGCACCCAAGGCATCGTAGCATCGATGGTGATCGGAGGTGTAGTCTGCACAGCCCTGTCGATGGCGGGAGGCTTTGTGACCGACCTGAAGATCGGCTACTGGTTAGGATCGACCCCAAAGAAGCAAGAGAGTTGGAAATTCCTTGGCACACTTGCATCAGCAGCCACTGTAGGCGGTGTGATCATGGTGCTCAATCAGGTATATGGATTCACGGGCGACAATGCCCTTGTAGCGCCGCAGGCCAACGCCATGGCTAAGGTGATCGAGCCTCTGATGATGGGAGGAGAGACACCCTGGGTGCTCTATATGGTAGGAGCCATCTTGGCGTTGATCCTCAACTGGCTTGGCGTACCCGCCTTGGCCTTCTGCTTGGGTATGTTCATACCCTTGTCGCTTAACACTCCGATGCTCGTGGGCGGTGCCGTAAGTTACTTTGTAAGCAAGGCCGGCAAGAGCGACAAAGAGAAAGAGGCATGTCGCGATCGCGGCACACTCTTGGCGTCAGGTTTGATAGCCGGAGGAGCCCTCTTCGGAGTCTTTGCCGCCATCACCCGCTTCGTGGGCTTCGAGTATAAGAGCCCGATCAGCGAAGGTTGGACACAAGTGCTCGGATGCGTGGCATACGCACTTCTAATCGGCTATCTGATCTGGGATTCATGCCGCGGCAAGAAAGATGTGAAAGCATAATGGAAATAACGCGATATAGAGGTAGGCCGGACTTCACGGGAGTGGAGCGAAGCGAAGCCGAGCTGGCAGTCTATGACTTTTTAGACCGACTCGGAGTGAGCTATGAGACGCTCTGCCACCCGGCAGCCTACACGATGGAAGAGTGTGAACGAGTGAGGGAAGCGATAGGCTCGCCGGTGTTCAAGAATCTCTTTCTGACCAATAGGCAGCAGACCGACTACTACCTGCTGATGATCCCCGCCGACAAGCCCTTCAAGACCAAATACCTGTCATCGCAGCTGGGGTGTGCGCGGCTCTCCTTTGCCACGTCAGAGAAGATGGAAGAGCTGCTACACATCCATCCCGGGGCAGTGTCGCCGATGGGACTAATCCACGACACCGAGCGGAAAGTAAGGCTCATCGTCGACCGCGACCTGCAGGGAGCGACGACCTACGCCTGCCATCCCTGTGTCAACACGGCATCGGTGGCACTCACCCTCGACGACCTGCTCGAAAAGGTGATCCCGGCGACCGGTCACGACTATACATGGGTCGAGCTCAAGCCGGAATAATTACTGAATTATTTCCGTAATTAAAAATAAATGACTAACTTTGCAGTCTGAAAGGAAAGGAAACAATAAAAAAAAGAATATGAAAGCTTATGTATTTCCCGGACAGGGAGCCCAATTTGTAGGAATGGGCAAAGACCTCTACGACAACAATGCAGAGGCCAAAGAGATGTTTGAGAAAGCCAATGAGATATTGGGATTTCGCATCACCGACCTGATGTTTGCAGGCACAGAAGAAGACTTAAAGCAGACCAAAGTGACCCAGCCGGCGATCTTCCTGCACAGTGTATTATTGGCCAAGAGCCTTGGGGAAGAGTTCCAACCCGACATGGTGGCAGGCCACAGTCTTGGTGAATTTTCGGCATTGGTAGCAGCCGGAGCATTGAGTTTCGAAGAGGGACTGAAGCTTGTGTCGAAGCGAGCTATGGCTATGCAGAAGGCATGTGAGATACGCCCCTCGACCATGGCAGCCGTGTTGGCACTTCCCGATGAGAAGGTAGAAGAGCTATGCGCAGAAATAGACGACATCGTAGCGCCGGCGAACTACAACTGCCCCGGACAGGTAGTGATCTCAGGCACCATCGAGGGCATCGATGCGGCATGTGAGAAGATGCTTGCAGCCGGAGCGAAGCGTGCGATGAAGCTCAAAGTGGGTGGTGCATTCCACAGCCCCTTGATGCAGCCGGCACAAGAAGAGCTTGCAGAGGCCATCGCCGCTGCCGAGTTCAAGACACCCCGTTGCCCGATCTATCAGAATGTGGATGGCAAGCCTCACACAGATCCGGCAGAGATCAAAGAGAACCTTATCAAGCAGCTCACCGCACCGGTGCGTTGGACCTACGACGTTCAGGAGATGATCAAGGATGGCGCCACAGAGTTCGTGGAGCTTGGTCCCGGCTCGGTGCTCCAAGGCTTGGTTAAGAAGATCGACAGGTCGGTAGCAACTGACGGTCGCCAATAATATCCCAAAGATAAGAAAGGGGTGTATCAAGGAATTTTTTCTTTGATACGCCTCTTTTTTTGCAACATGGAGCGAAAAAGTTCGTTATAAAATAAATCAAACATAGGTATAAAGAGATGAATATAGCAATAGTAGGCGCCAGTGGCGCAGTGGGACAAGAATTTCTGAGAGTGCTCGACGAGCAGAACTTTCCTATCGACGATCTTCGACTCTTCGGATCGAAGCGTTCGGCAGGAGAGACCCGCATCTATCGCGGCAAGGAATATGTGATCGAAGAGCTGACGCATGACTCGGACTTCAGCGGCGTAGAGATCGCCTTCACATCAGCCGGCGCGGGTGTATCTCGCGAATATGCCGAGGTAATCACACGTCATGGCACACTAATGATCGACAATAGTTCGGCATTTCGCATGGATGAGGATGTTCCCTTGGTAGTGCCGGAAGTGAATCCTGAAGATGCCTTCGATCATCCACGCAACATCATCGGCAATCCTAACTGCACGACGATCCAGATGGTGGTGGCACTGAATGCCATCGAGCAGTTAAGCCATATCAAGCGTGTTCATGTCGCCACCTACCAGGCAGCGAGTGGCGCCGGCGCCACAGCCATGGCAGAGCTTAGAGAGCAATATGCCGAGATCGAACGGGGCGAAAAGCCGACAGTCAGCAAATTTGCCCATCAGCTGGCATATAATGTCATCCCCCACGTAGATGTGTTTACCGACAATGGCTACACTAAAGAGGAGATGAAGATGTATAACGAGACTCGCAAGATCATGCACAGCGACATCCGCGTGTCGGCGACCTGCGTTCGTGTGCCCGTGTTGCGTGCCCACAGCGAGGCTATCTGGATCGAGACCGAGACACCGGTCAGCGTCGAAGAAGCCATGGCAGCCTTCAGCCGCAGCAAGGGCGTGGTATTGGTAGAAGAGCGAGATGGGGCGAAAGCCTATCCGATGCCCTTGGATGTAGCGGGGAGCGACCCGGTGTATGTCGGCCGTATCCGCAAAGACCTCTGCGACGACTGCGGCTTGAGTTTCTGGGTAGTAGCCGACCAGATCAAGAAGGGTGCGGCACTCAATGCCGTGCAGATAGCGCAAGTAATCCTCTCCGCCAAGGATAAATAATAAAAGAATGGCGATAAGGATCGATCGCAAGATACAAAATCCATAACCGAGACAATAGACCGAAACGAAAATGGAGAGCAACAAGCAACTTGAACTGGCTCGCAAGATCATCGAAGAGACCGACAGCAGTCTCTTTCTTACGGGCAAGGCGGGTACCGGCAAAACGACCTTTCTGCATCAACTACGCACCACGAGTCGTAAGCGGATGATCGTAGCCGCCCCTACGGGCATAGCAGCGATCAATGCCGGAGGGGTGACGTTACACTCCTTCTTCCAGCTCGATTTCGGGCCCTATATCCCGGGGATAAAGCGGAGCGGCGACCGGCGGTCGCAATCCTTCCGCAAAGAGAAGATACGGATCATCCGCGGGCTTGACCTGCTGGTGATCGACGAAGTGAGTATGGTGCGCTCGGATATGCTCGATGCCGTCGATGCGGTGTTGCGTCGCTATCGCGAGCACAACCTGCCCTTCGGCGGAGTGCAGTTGCTGCTAATCGGCGATCTCCAGCAGCTACCGCCGGTGGTGACCGAAGCGGAGCGTCCCCTGCTTGCCACCCACTATGTCTCCCCCTACTTCTTCGACAGCCATGCCTTGCAGAGTCTCGACTATGTCACCCTCGAACTCGAGAAGGTATATCGCCAGAGCGACCGCGACTTCTTGGAGATGCTCAACGCCGTGCGCGACAACAAAGCCGATGCCGAGACACTCCGCCGACTAAACGAGCGTCATATCCCCGACTTCAACCCCGACGACAGCGAAGGGTATGTACGGCTCACCACCCACAATCGCTTTGCCGACAAGATCAACGCCGAGAGAATGGAATGTCTCGCCGGGCCATCATACATCTACGACGCCAAGATCCAGGGGACCTTTCCTGAATCCTCCTACCCTGCCGATCCCCACTTGGAACTCCGCAAGGGGGCGCAGGTCATGTTTATCAAGAACGATGTGGGGGCTGAGCGCCGATTCTTCAATGGCATGTTGGGTCAAGTCACTGACCTCGACAACGAGAAAGTGGTGGTGACGACCGTAGACACCGGCGACGAGATCGTAGTCACGCCAATGCTATGGGAGAATCTGACATATAAAGTCAACGAGCAGAGCAAAGAGATCGAAGAGAAGATCGACGGCACCTACAGCCAGATGCCCCTCAAGCCGGCATGGGCGATCACCATCCACAAGAGCCAGGGTCTCACCTTCGACCGAGCCATCATCGACGTAGACATGTCGTTTACCCATGGTCAGACCTACGTAGCCTTGTCGCGTTGTCGCACTCTGGCCGGGATGGTGCTCGAACGCCCCATACCAGCCAGCGCCATCATCACCGACTCCACGGTGACCAACTTTCTGAAGAGCCATCGCGACATGCATCTCGACGAAGAGAAGATCGAAACGCTGAGTCAAGCCTATCAGATGCGCACCATCGAAGGGCTGTTCAACCTCCGCTCCACCTTCGGTCTGCTCGAGGGAGTAAGACGCATCCTCAAAGAGAGCTTCATAAAGGCCTATCCCGATCAAGTGAGCAAATTCGACCTCACGACTCAAGAGATGGAGCGAAGTCTAAACGACATCGGTGATCGCTTCAGAGTGCAGTTGCAACGCATCTACATCGCCAGTGGTTATAACCACCGCGACAGCCATCTTCTGCAGCGAGTCAAAGATGCCTGCGCCTACTTCCGCGACAAGATCAAAGAGATGCTCGAGCTGACCGAAGCCCTGCCGGGCGATCATGACAACAGCAAGACCCTGCAGAAATATAAAGAGCGCCTGGAACTCTTGGTCGGCTCGCTGATCGTAAGGCACACACTCTACAAGACCTTTGCCTACGACGACTTCGACATCGAGCAATACTACGAGGTGAAAGCCGAAGGAACTTTCCAAGCCGGGGAACAGCGCAAAAAGAAGAAAACGACGAAATCGAGTGCACTACAGCAGACAGACGACAATCTACATCCCGAGCTCTTCGAGGCATTGCGCCAATGGCGCTTGGAGAAGGCACGCGAGCTGGAAGTGCCGGCATTCGTCGTGGGCTCCACCCAGCTACTTCTCTCCATCTCCAACACCCTGCCGGCGAGCTACGATGAGCTCCGAACCATCCGCGGCATGGGTCCCACCAAGATGCGCCTCTATGCCGACACAATCCTCGACATCGTCGACAGCCATAGAGCAAAAATCAAGGCTGAAAAGAGTTCGAAAAAAGAAGGTACAGAAAAATAGGTACTAAAAAGGTCGAATTTTTATCCGAAATTTGGCAAATACAAAAGAGGTAATTATATTTGTAATCTAAGAGCGCGTTCCTTAAATTTTTGGGGTCGTAGAGGTCGTAGCCTTGAGTCGATTTTGATTACTTGCTGTAAGGAGCATACTCCTGTATGTGACTGA
>SFMJ01000077.1 GCA_004553095.1 Bacteroidales bacterium | reverse complement strand
TCAGTCACATACAGGAGTATGCTCCTTTCAGCAAGTAATCAAAATCGACTCAAGGCTACGACCTCTACGACCCCAAAAATTTAAGGAACGCGCTCTTAAAATGCGAAGTTAGTGATTTTAGGCGAATTTCACAAATCGGAGGGCTCGTTTGATGTAACGATTTCGATTTTGCCATCCGCCATATTGATGACACGGTCGGCGATACTGCTCACCGAGGGGTCATGGGTCACGATGACAAATGTATGGTGGAGACGCTGGCGCAGGTCGGAGATGAGGGCACGGATTTCGTCGCGATTGCGCGAGTCGAGGCTCCCGGTCGGTTCGTCGGCGAAGACCACACTCGGACGGTTGATCAGCGCTCGCGCTATGGCTACTCGCTGACATTCACCGCCGGAGAGCTGTGAGGGCTTATGGTCGGCGCGCTCTTTGAGTCCGAGCATCTCGAGGAGTTCGAGGGCTCGCGTTGTCGCTGCTCGCTTCGATTCTCCGGCGATCAGCGCCGGCATCGCCACATTCTCGGCTGCTGTAAATTCAGGCAGCAACTGATGGTTCTGAAACACAAAACCGATATTGCGGTTGCGGAACTCGGAGAGTCGACGATCATTGAGACTGCTCACTTCGACGCCATTGTAGATGACGCTGCCGGAGTCGGCATGGTCGAGGGTGCCGGCGATCTGAAGAAGGGTGGTCTTGCCGGCGCCGCTGGGTCCGACTATCGATACAATCTCGTTCTCTCCGATGGTGAGACTAACTTCTTTGAGAACTCGCAGCGAGCCATACGATTTGTTGATATTTTTCAGTTCTATCACGTTATGTTCGATTTATGAGGGTTATCTATTATATACAGTGTTATCTATTGTATATAGAGTTATCTATATTAGGTGTGAAGTGTTGTCGCTTATTTGGAGGGTTGCTTCAGAAGGTCGCGGATCACTCTTGAGGCCAACATTATGCCGAATATGGCGGGGATGGTGGCGAGAGTGCCGTAGGAACTGCGTTTGTTCTCTTGGTTCAGTTCGATCACTGAGGAGTGTACGGGGCGTTCGGTGCTTGCCACGGTGAGGAGTCGCCGGTGGAGTCCCTGACGTTTCAGCCGTTGGCGCACGGCGCGTGCCAGCCCATCTTCGCGAGTCTCCCAGAGGTCGAAATATCCCACTTGGGTCGGGTCGAATCTCCCACCGGCTCCCATCGAGGTGATCACCGGAATTTTGTGTGTGAGACAGTAGGCGAGTAGTGCCACCTTCGGCGCCACCGTGTCGATGGCATCGATCACATAGTCATAGCCCGGGCTGAGCAGAGCATCTATGCCATCGACCGTAAGGTATTCCATGCGCGGAGTTACCTCAATAGCCGGGTTGATGTCGCGAAATCTCCGGGCGAAGAGCTCGACTTTCGACTCTCCGACCGAGTCGCGGGTGGCGATGAGTTGTCGGTTGAGATTGCTTATATCCACGCAGTCGGAATCGACCAGGGTGAGATGTCCCACGCCCGAGCGTGCCAGCATCTCGGCGGCATAACCGCCGACACCGCCGACACCCACCACGAGCACTCGTGCCTTCGCCAGCAGATCCACCCCCTCCGTGCCGATGAGCCGACGGGTGCGGTCGTTCCACATATTCTCTTCGGCGACACCTTCGGTCGCTCTAACTTCCTCTATATCCTTCTCTTGCATGATCAGTTATTCGATAGCGTGTTGTCATTGCTTTGCATCCGTATGCGCCATGGCGAGGGGTGCAGATTGTTGGCGCGATTGCCGATATTCTTTACGAACCCCAATCGGTGTCCGAGGTAGGTAACCACGGTATATCCGCGAGGCGACCCTGTGGGAAGTGTTATCGCTTCGTGGCGCAGATAGGAGAGTGCCGTGTCCCGGTCGAGTTCGACTTCGGGGTATTCTTCGGCGGCGAACCTGACTGAGAGGGGACTCTCGGGCGCCGGGAGGGTTACTTTCCCTTTGGCAGTGGTGGTGGGGATGCCGTCGAGGATGACATGGGTGTGGCGGGCTATCTCGCGGAGCGCCTTGGCGCGTTGGGGACGGGTGTCTGATCCCGGCTTGCGGACCACGGCGGTAAAGAGCCCTTCGCCACGTGTGAGGTGGGGCATAAAACGAAGTGCCGGATAGGGGGAGTCGATGGCTGCGCCGATGCCCCATTCCTCCGGAAGGTCCATGTCGATAGGTTCCATCCCCAAGTCTTCGATCAGATAGCGGAGATTCTCTTCATCTTCGCTGCGATTGAAGGTGCAGGTGGAGTATATCAGGTAGCCTCCGGGACGTAGTGTCTTGACGGCGTTGTCGAGGATATATCTCTGAAGTTCAGCGCATTGTCTTACTAATCCGGGACCCCATTGCGCCACGGCATCTTCATCCTTGCGCATCATCCCCTCGCCCGAGCAGGGGGCATCGACTGCCACCAAGTCGAAGACCTCCGCCACCTTGGCATAGCAAGCCGTGTCGCTATTGGTGATCATAATGTCGGGATATCCCCATTTCAGCAAATTCTCTTTCAGCGGGCCGACACGTCGCAAGGTATATTCGTTCGCCACTAAGGTGGCGCCATCGCCCAAGGCATTGAGCATTGAGGTGGACTTTCCCCCCGGGGCGGCACACATGTCGAGGGTCAGTGCATCTGATGGCAGGGAGTGCTCTGCGATAAGTCGTGAGACTATCGTCTCGTAGATCATCGATGAGGCATCTTGCACGTAGAACACTCCGGCATGAAGTAGCGGATTGAGCGTAAAAATGCTGCGTTGTGGCAGATAATAACCGCTGTCACACCACTTCACTTTCTCCAATTCGCCATATCCCAACAGGGGCGGATCGATAGGTTTTCGCTTGTTGAGTTTGATGCTCACCGAGGGCGATTCTGCCATGGCTCGCACGAAGGCATCGAGGTCGATGCCGGGGAGTCGGGCTATGCTGTCGATAAATTCCGTTGAAATCATAACGCAAATTTACAAAAAAATGCTTAATTTTGTGTATGAAAGTTCAAACCGCGCTTTATCTGATCCCGGTCGAAATCAGCGAGCAGTCTGTCGAAAATGCAATTCCGGCAGGCAATATGCAGATAGTCAATGAATTGCGAGTTTTTATCGTGGAGAACCTCCGCACGGCTCGTCGTGCCCTGCGGCGTTGGAATCGATCGTTCCCCATCGATGAGTGCACGTTCTATGAACTTAACGATCACACTCCGGCACAGGAGATACCCTCTTATCTCGATGCGTTGAGACGAGGCGAGTCTGTCGGGGTGATGAGTGAGGCGGGGTGTCCGGCAGTCGCCGACCCGGGTGCCGATGTGGTGGCTATCGCTCAGAGTGAGGGGCTGAAGGTGGTGCCTCTGGTCGGCCCTTCGAGCATCATCCTCTCGCTGATGGCTTCCGGCTTTAATGGCCAGGGGTTCGCTTTCAATGGCTACCTGCCGGTCCGTGATGAGGAGAGAACTCGTGCGCTGAAGGATCTCGAGGAGAGATGCCGACGACTCGGTCAGACCCAGATCTTCATCGAGACGCCCTATCGCAATAATCGCCTCATTGCCTCGCTCGCCGCTACTCTCCGTCCCGACACCCTGGTCTGCGTGGCGTGTGATATCTCCGACCCCGACAAGGAGTCGATCGTCACTCTCCCCGCCGCGAAGTGGAAACATAATAAAACCGATTACGACAAACGTCCCGCCATATTCCTGATGCATCGTCAGCAAAAATGATGTAGATACTATATAGGAATTAAAGGACATGCTCTAATGCCCTCGAACTCTGAATCAGATGGATAGATCTGCCAAAAATATTATCTCGGATATCGAGCTTACCGATGATGATCGTCGCCTCTCGGATATCGATGTCGCCACCCGTTTGCATTACATCTCGTTTGCTTCCGGCTCGAGCGGTAATAGTTGCTATGTCGGCAATAAGGATGGTGGGGTAGTGATCGATGCCGGTATACGTGCCGATCATATCCGCGATATCTTGCAGCAAAACGGGGTGCCGATGAGCAGGGTGAAGGGCTTGATCCTCACTCACGATCATAGCGACCATGTGAGATATTCCTACAATTTGCTGCGAGAGAATCGTCATCTATCGCTCTATTGTACACCCCGTGTGCTCAATGGCTTGTTGCGCCGCCACAGCATCTCGAAGCGCATCAAGGAGTATCATACCCCTATCTTCAAGGAGATCCCCTTCAAGGTGGCGGGGATGGAGATCACTGCCTTCGATGTGCCTCACGATGGCTCCGACAATATGGGCTTCTCGATCAGATATGACCATCATCATTTCGTGCTTGCCACCGACCTGGGAAATGTCACCGAGCGTGCCAGATACTATATGACGCAAGCCAATTACTTGGTGATCGAGGCCAATTATGATGCCGATATGTTGCGCCGTGGCAGTTATCCGGAGTATCTGAAGGCTCGCATCGTCGCCGACAATGGTCATTTGGACAATGTGGAGACGGCGCGGTTCCTGAGTGAGATCATCAATCCGAAGTTGAAATATATCTTCTTATGCCACCTCAGCAAGGATAACAACAATCCATCGATTGCTCTGAAGGTGGTGAGGGAGGCACTGCAATCACAAGGCGTCACTGTCGGCAATGCCGAAAACACTCTCGCTGACCGCCGTGCCGATGTCCAGCTAATGGCGCTCCCCCGCTTCAACGCCACCCCCCTCTTCTATTTCCTGTAAGAGCCCTAAAAGATTTTTCGCTTTTTTTACTCTTTTTCAAAATATTTGCATACCTTTGCATCATATTTTGTTATTAAAGTTGTGAATACAATCTTTTATAATGGTAAGTCGCTGAGCCTTAGTTTAATAGCGGCTCTTGCGCTTTGCTCCTCTTGTGGCGGCGGTAAGTCTGATACGCAGACTGTCGTCGCAACTGTCGATTCTGCTGATGTCGACGATTTTCATGCCGACAATGATATCGCTATGACCGTATGTAGCATCGCCGATGCTCTGAGAGTTGGCGAACCACTCGACACCACCGACTATAACTTCATGGGCGTGCTGACCGACGGCACCGGACGCCCTCTCTACACCAACCTAAAGGGTGAACCGGGAGTGTGGGATGTCGATGTGCTGTCGCGCACAAGTGTCGTGATACGAAACACTGAGGTCGGCGACCTCCTCCCTGATGACTTGGAAAGATATATCACCGCTACTATGCAACTCTCGGCAGAAAATCTTATCGACTCGCTCGAATATCATGGCGCCGAAGGGGCTGAAACCAGCGTATACGCCTTCGACGGTGGGTTCCTCCGTATCGATGTGCGTAGCACCTCCGCCGCCAACGGCATCGAGGGCTCGCTCGTAAGCATCACCACTTCCCGAGACTTGGTCCGACCCCACAGATTCTAATTCCTTAAAAGCGTTCTTAACCCTTCTGTTGCAAGGCGCGATAGGCTATGGCGTAATCCTTAATTTGATGGACCATCGCCACCAACCCGTTCGACCGGGTGGGGGAGAGATGCTCATGAAGACCAATCTTGTCGATAAAGGTCAGATCCGCTTCCAAGATCTCATCAGGCGTGCGGTGATTATACACTCGCATCAAGAGAGCCACTATTCCCTTCACGATCAGCGCATCCGAGTCGGCGCGAAAGTCGATCGCTCCATCTGACGCCTGCTCGGCGTGGATCCATACACGACTCTGACAACCCTCGATCAGATTCTCCGGAGTCTTCAGCGATTCAGGATATTCCGCCAGCTGATTGCCCAACTCGATGATATAGGCATAGCGATCCATCCAGTCGGGAAAGTCCTCAAATTCTTCGATTATCTCTTGTTGTACTTCTCTAATAGTAGACATTGACGATAACTTTTTATTTTTCAAACTTCAAAGTTAATGAAATTTCTTTAATATCCCTAAACTCCCGGCGATAATATCTCTAAACTCCCGGCGATCTTCTTGCCACTTTTCTCTCTTATTGTGCCTACTATACATTCTTATTGTGTCTACTATACATTTTTAATTTTCA
The DNA here is from genome assembly GCA_004553095.1 of Bacteroidales bacterium. Taxonomy (GTDB): domain Bacteria; phylum Bacteroidota; class Bacteroidia; order Bacteroidales; family Muribaculaceae; genus Lepagella. The sequence continues at coordinate 1,850 of SFMJ01000077.1, read as the reverse complement.
ACTTTTTGATGAAATATTTGGAGATTAACTTTTTTAGGGTTAACTTTGCATCGCAAAAGGAAGTTTAATGGACCCTTCGATGGGGTCTGTTATTTTTTTACGCATTATTTCAACTCATTATATACTCTTTTTCCTCTCGCTTTTGCATCTGTCGGAGGGTTAAGTCTCACCCGACGCCGGCATCGCGAGTCTTAAATTACGTATTAAGATATGGCTACTTACATGACCCAAGAGGGTTTCAACAAGAAGATGGAAGAGCTTAAGGCTCTTGAGGCTCAGCGTCCTGTCATCAAGCAGGCCATCGCCGAGGCTCGTGACAAGGGCGACCTCTCCGAAAATGCCGAGTATGATGCCGCCAAGGAGGCTCAAGGTATGCTCGAAATGAAGATCGCCAAGCTCAAGGAGCTCGTGGCTACTGCTCGAATCATCGATGATAGTAAACTCAACACCGACCAGGTCCAACTCCTCAACAAGGTGACTATCAAGAATGTAAAGACCGGTATGCAGATGGCTTATACCATCGTTACCGAGAGCGAAGCTAATTTCAAAGAGAATAAGATCGCTTCGACCACCCCTATCGCCAAGGCGCTGATGGGACACGCGGTCGGAGATGTGGTGAAGGTGCAAGTCCCCGCCGGAATCATCGACTTCGAAATCGTCAAAATCGAAATCTGATCGACCCCGGTCGCTTATACTTGTGATCCTCACTGCAATCCCCCTTTATATTCCTATATAAAAAAACATCCCTTTTTACCTATATGCTCTGCATGGATATCATGCACTTGCGCTAATTCCTTTTAATCGTTATGACCATATTCTCAAAAATCATTGCAGGAGAGATTCCTTGTTATAAGATCGCCGAGAATGAGAAGTTCTTCTCTTTCTTGGATATAAACCCCGTGAATTGGGGCCACACTCTGGTTGTGCCCAAGCGGGAAGTAGATTATATTTTCGACATCACCGATGAGGAGCTTGGTGAGATGATCGTTTTCGCCAAGAAAGTGGCTATGGCGCTCAAGAGCGTGTTGCCCTGCCGCAAGGTGGGTGTGACTGTGCTCGGCCTCGAAGTGCCCCACGCACATATCCATCTCGTGCCCCTGCAGCAGGAGGGTGACATGGACTTTAAGAAGAAGATCTCCGACCCCGATCCCGCCCGTATGGCTGAAATCGCCGCCAAAGTCGCTGAAGCCTTCCAAGCCCAAGCCTAACAGCCCAAGCCCTTAAATCATCAAGGAGGAGGTATCCACTCGGATGCCCCCTCCTATCATTTTATATGATTTGATCACATAGAGCGTTCTATCTATTATCCGAAGCGGGCTATTATCTTGTCTATCTGACCTGTGTAGTAGAAGGGAATGTTGATTAGTCGGAAGGACTTGCTGTTCGGAGACGACGTTGCGAAGTCTTGTACTGAAAACTCACCGCTCCAGATTCTTATTGCCACAACACGACGATCAGCGAGATTGACAAAGGTGTGTAACGACCGAAGATGGGAGTTCGTGCCCGCTTTTACTTCGATAGGAATGATGTCCGAGCCCTCCTGCCATACAAAGTCTACCTCTGCTGTCGATCCCTTTTTGTCTCTGACCCAGAAACAGAGTTGATCGCGATAATGTCGATCTTGAACGATGCGGAGTTCTTGCGCCACAATATGTTCAGCAGCTCTCCCTCGCCATGTGTCGAGCAAGTCTTTATTCTTGAGATATTCCAATTGGATGCCGACCCTAAAATTTGTTATGCCACTATCCACCATTATTAACTTTGGTGAACGTTGAGTCGACGGCAATGCCGGTGCAATAGTGGATGTGACAGGATAGACCAGTGATAGCAAATAGGCATTCGACAATATA
>SFMJ01000076.1 GCA_004553095.1 Bacteroidales bacterium | reverse complement strand
GTCTTAGGAGATTTCTCCATAATGATTACCTTGCTGTATGTACGGCCCTCACCTTTCTGGATAGAGGCCACTGTTTTCTTTGCCATGGGTCAGTGCTTATTTAATTTCTTTGTGAACGGTTACTTTCTTCAAGATCGGGTTGTACTTCTTCAATTCGAGACGTCCCGGAGTATTTTTGCGGTTCTTTGTGGTGATGTAACGTGACATACCGGGCATGCCGCTTGCCTTATGTTCTGTGCACTCGAGTATTACCTGTACGCGATTGCCTTTTGCTTTCTTTGCCATAATTCTTCTTTGCTATTAGAGGGAAAGGATTTTGATGTCTCTTAAATCAAGATTGCCCTCAGCCTCAGCTTTCTTGATGGCTGCATTAAGACCAATCTTATTGATGGTGCGAAGTGCACGAGTGGATAAGCGAAGCTCAATCCACATATCCTGTTCTACCCAATAGAACTTCTTGGTGTGCAAGTTTACCTCGAACTTGCGCTTGGTGCGACGCTTGGAGTGAGACACATTGTTGCCTACTTGCGCCTTTTTGCCTGTGATCTGACAAACTTTTGACATGGCTATTTTTAATTCTTTTTTTGTTTATGACTCATTTGTCCTGTGCGCCATCTCAGTTCTCATATCATCGCTAATTGCATCATTTTCAGCGACTTTAAAGGATGTGTCACAAAACGTTTGCAAAGTTAGCACTTTTTTCGCTATTTTCCAAATGTTTACCCTTTTTTCTCTCCTTTTTTTCGATATTTTTCGCTATCGTTGCTATTCATCGCTGATGTCTTCTTGCGCAGTGTAAGTGTTGCGTAGCAGTTTGATCAGCATCACCATCACATTATAGGTGGCACATTCGATCACATTATCACGGTCGCCGCTGAATTGCTTCAACTCTGTAACGACATGGTCGCCATATTTCGCTGCCATCCACACGGTGCCTACTGGTTTGTATCGACTCCCTCCATCCGGTCCGGCGATGCCCGATGTGGCTATCGCACAGTCGGAGTGCATCAACTTCGATACACCGACCGCCATCTGCTCCACCACTTGCTTGCTGACTGCTCCATAGCGCGCCAGGTCATTGCGCGACACTCCCAATATTCCTGCCTTCACATCATTGCTGTAGCTCACAACACTCCCCAAGAAATATGCTGACGAACCGGCATTGCGTGTGATGTTGTGGGCTATGTTGCCTCCCGTACAACTCTCGGCACATGACACCGTAAGTTCTCGCTCGCGCAATAGATCGCCCATCACTCCGGCTATGTCGCGGTCGGTCGTCGTTACCAATTCCTCGGCAAACATATCCTTGAGTTGCTGCTGATATTTGTTGATCTTGAAGCGCAATAACTCCGGTCCGGTGTGCTCCCCGGTGAGGGTGAGGCGGATCATCAGACTCTTACATTCCGATGTTAATTTGATATAGTCGGGAAGTTGCGACTCATAATGACGCATCAACATATCGATCTCTTCGCGCGTATAGCCATAGATCAACACATGTCGAGTCTCTACATATTTCTTCACATCTTCCTTGGGTAGGTCATTCTTTGCCATATTCTTGCCGGCTTTGGGGATAGTCGTTATTTCTTTATCTGTGTTCATCCTATTCTCTCCTCTCTCTCCTCTCCTTATATCATATAGTGACTCTCGCGAAGGGGGGCAACGAGAGGTCGCTATATTCTTTTGCTCTATATTTGTAATAGCCCGCTATCGCCACCATCGCCGCATTGTCGGTGGTAAACTTACGAGCCGGGATCCATGACTTGACACCGAGCTGATCGCAGAGCCGCTCCACGCCGGCACGAAAACCGCCATTGGCTGAAACTCCTCCACCTATCGCCACCTCCTTGACTCCGGTCTCGAGGATCGCCGGCTTAAGTTTGCCGAGCAAGATGTCGATGATCGTCTTCTGAAGACTCGCTGCCAAGTCGGCCTTGTTCTTCTCGATAAAGTCGGGATCCTCTTTCAGCCCATCTCTCACTGTGTAAAGGAAGGATGTCTTCAGTCCGCTGAAAGAATACTCATAACCGGGCAGATGGGGCTTGCTGAACTTAAAGCGGCTGCTATCCCCCTCGGATGCAAGACGGTCGATGTGTGGCCCACCGGGGTAGGGGAGTCCCATCACCTTCGCACACTTGTCGAAGGCTTCGCCCGCAGCATCGTCGATGGTCTGACCCAAAATCTCCATATCATCCGGACTCTTCACCAATACGATCTGTGTGTTCCCTCCCGACACGAGCAGACATATATATGGGAAGGTCGGCACCTCATCATCCTCTTTCTCTTTGATGAAATGCGACAACACATGCCCATGGAGATGATTCACATCTATCAGGGGGATGTTCAGACCGATCGCCATACCCTTGGCGAAGGATGTGCCGACATGGAGCGAACCGAGTAGCCCCGGCCCGCGGGTATAGGCTATTGCCGAGAGATCTTTACCCTCGACTCCCGCCTGTCGCAATGCCTCCGACACCACCGGCACGATGTTCTGCTGGTGCATTCGTGATGCCAACTCCGGAACTACACCTCCGTAGGCCTCATGCACCTGCTGACTCGCTATTACGTTGCTTAGCAACAAACCATTGCTGATCACTGCCGCCGACGTGTCGTCACACGATGATTCGATCCCTAATATTATGTCTTTCATCTCTATTATTGTCTCTTTTTCAAGTCTCAAATTACAAAATTAATGATTTCAGCCCTAATTTGAAAGAATTTTCGAAATTAATGCGTAAATTTGCACTTAATTTAATTAATTCTCACTCTTCGTAAGTAAGAATCTTAAATAAGGTGTCGGTATCAAGAAGTATATATAAGGTGTTTCGGAGCATCCTCTTTTCCATCGTCATCACGATGGTGGCTCTCTTTGCTATACTTTATATTGCCCTCTCTATTCCGGCTGTGGTCGATTCGATCAAGTCGAAGGCTGAAACCGAACTCTCTCGACTCTTCACTTCGCGTGTGGAAATAGGAGATGTCGAGATTTTCCCCTTCAATGAGGTGCGCCTCCATGGCGTCAATATCTACGATCCCTCGGGTCAACGCTGTATCTACGCTGCCCGTATCGGCGCCGGAATATCCCTCTGGCAACTCCTCTCATCGGGCGATATCGAAATTACTTACGCCGAAATCATCGGCCTGAATGCCGATATCTCTCAATCTGTCGAAGGGGGTCCCCTCAATATCGATTTTATTATCAAGGCTTTCGCCAAGAAGGATGACAACAAACCTCCCACGAAGTTCAGCCTTGCCCTGAAGAATGTGGTGATCCGCAAGTCGTCTCTCTCTTTCAGCCGCCTCTATAAGCCACATCTCGACGACCCGGAGCGTTTCGACCCCAATTATATCAAGATTTCGCAGTTGCAAGCAGATATCCAACTCCCTCTCTTGTCGAACGATAAGTTTGAGGTGGATCTCCGTCGGCTTGCTTTCCGCGAACGTTGCGGTTTGGATGTCAAACGCCTCTCTCTATATGCGAGCATCTCCCCCGAAGAGATCGCTTTACGCAATTTTCAATTTGTCGTCAACAATACCAAACTCACCATCTCCGACCAGTCTCTACCCATATCGGGTTATAAGTCGATAGCGGAATCCCTCTCGAAGGGTGTTCATAGCGTCGATATCCTCCTCGATCCTCTCGTGCCGGCAGATTTCCACCATTTCCTCCCCTCGCTCGCTACTATAGATGATACTGTCGACCGCCTCTCTCTGCGTGACAACACCTCTCCGCTTTCACTCGATCTCGAGGGTGAGTTTGCCGGACTTAAAACGCCCAAGACTCTCTCCGGAGAGGTGCAACGGTTTGAACTCTCTGCATCTCCTTCTTTCCTTAGCAATATCACTAAGATGCTGAATATCAATGACCCCAAGGTGGGTGGTATTATTTCCTCTTTGGGCAATGTGTCGATAGATCTTGGTGGTAATTTCAATCTTGCCAACTCTCATGCTCAGGCTCTCTGCGATGTTGAGACAGATGCCGGCGATCTCTCCGCCTCCGGCAATGTGGCTTGGGGCGGTGCGGCCGCTTCTCTGCAAGATGTAGCCATTAAAGTAAATTCTTTCGACCTTGGCAAGGTGCTCAATAACAATATGTTGGGACTGGTATCGCTCGACGCCCAAGGCTCTGCCCTTATCGGCAAGGGTGTCCTCGACGGTGATGCCAAGGTCTCTATACCTTTTGTCGATTTTAAGGGTACTCGCTTTGAAAATATTGCCCTTGAGGCAAGCAAGTCGGGTCAACATATCGCTGGCCATGTCGATGTTGGCAGCAATCCGATTGCCCTCTTGGCAGATGCCGATGTAACCCTCGATGGTGTTAATTCACAATATATGCTCAATGCGGAGATCGATCACTTCGCTCCCGCTTCACTCGGTGTTGCTACACTTGGCTCTAACGGATATTTCTCCGGCAATATCGACCTGAATCTCTCCGGCAATTCGGCTACCAACCTCCTCGGTGACATAGATATCAGCAACCTGAACATAGTAGGCAAGAAGTCGCTGAGTATCGACGATATATCCATCTCGTCGGAGATGGAGGGGGAAACACGCCGCTATACTCTCCTCACAGATTTTCTCACCGGTAGGGTAGAGGGTGACCTCGATCCGACTCAAGTGCCCGATTTCGTCGGCGCTCTTCTCTCACAGGTGGCTCCCGCAGTCTTCAAACCTGTGGAGATGCCCGAAGTGGCTGATCGGCGATTGGATCTTATATTCCAGATACAACCCGACGATCAACTTTATTCCTTCATCAATTTTCCCAATCAGCCGATGGCTCCCGTCGCTATCGAGGGGTGTATCAATGGCGGCTCGAAGTCGTTGGAATTGATGGTCAATGCCCCCTACTTAATGAAGGGTAAGAAGAAACTTATCAAGGATACCAAGGTCAAGGTGGCTCTGCGTGATGCCACCCCGGCACGGGTATCGGTCGACACATCTTTCCCGATGAAAAATGATGTGGCTGATGCTCATATCCTCGTTGAGGCTTTCGACAATGTTGCCAACACCGACCTCAAGTGGCAGATGAAGGGTAATGATCTAAACATCGGCAATATTATGCTTAAACTCGGTGTGGAGCGTGATCAACTCTCCAACAATCTCGACCTGCATGCCGCCATCAGAGAGGGCTCCGGTTTTACCATCAACGATGCTCGCTGGACCATCTATCCCGCCACCATCGACTTTGCCAATAAAAGCCTTTCGGTCAATGACCTTCGCATAAGCCACGATTTGCAATATCTCAAGGTGTCGGGCAAGGCCTCTGCCGACCCGATGGATGTGATCAGTGCGGACCTCGCCGGCATCGACTTGGAGTATATATTCGACATACTGAATATCAACCATGTTAATTTCGGAGGACTCGCCACAGGCAAGGCTTTCGTCTCCGGACTCTTCGGCGGCGGCTTATCGGCAACCTTGTCTTCCGATGGTCTCTTCGTCAAGGATTTCAAGTATAATGACTGCCTCTTCGGCGACGCCAAGATCGACAGCCATTGGGACAATGAGCAGAAGATGGTGGCTATCGATGCCGATATCCGAGGCGAGGGCGAGACACGCACCGGTGTACATGGTGGCATTTATGTCACACGAGATTCCCTCTCTCTGCAATTTGACGCCAGGAAGGTGGATCTTTCCTTCCTCCAGCCCATCATGTCGGGCATCTCTTCGAGTGTAAGCGGACGCGCTTCCGGCAAAGTCAAACTTTATGGCACTTTCTCCAATATCGACCTTGACGGTTATGCATACGCAGAACCATTCAACATAAAAATCGATCATACCAATGTGACTTATTCCGGTTATGATTCGGTATTTTTCACCCCCGGCAGAATATATATGCCCCATCTCCGCATCGAGGATAAGTTTGGCAATTCCGGCGAAATGACCGGCGAGGTACGTCACTCTTATCTCGGCAAAGCCCGCTTCCGCTTCGATGCCTCCAACTTGAAGCATATCCTCGTATATGACAAGAATTATCGACAGAATCCCAACTGGTATGGTCAGGTGTTTGCCTCCGGGTCGGCTTCCCTCCGCGGCGAACCGGGCATCATCAATCTTGATATGACTATGACGACCGACGATAAGTCTGAGTTCAATATCTCTTTCGATGAGAATGAGACTGCCGTCGAGTATTCTTTCCTTACCTTCTCCGACCGCCGTCGGGAGGCGGAGGAGGCTAAAATCGTGGTGGAGGAAACCATCGAGGATAAACTCCGTAAGCAGTTCGAGAAGAAGAAGGTGGAGGATGTGCCGAGTCTTTTCACCCTCGATATGGCTCTCGATATCACCCCCGCCACGAAGATCATCCTCGTGATGGATGCCAAGTCGGGCGATAAGATTGTCGCCAACGGCACTGGCGCCATGCAGCTCCATTACGACACCGATGTCGACAACCTCTCCATTTACGGCAAGTACATGCTCGATCATGGTAACTATAACTTCTCCCTCCAGGATGTAATCTTGAAAAATTTCAAAATCCGCCAGGGTAGCACCATCTCTTTCAATGGTGACCCGGGTGAGGGTATCCTCGATATCACAGCCGCCTATCGTGTCACCACTGACCTTGCCGATCTCGACCTCAGTTTCCGCAATGATGTCGACCTGAACCGCACCAATGTGCCGGTCGATGCCCTCCTTAAGGTGTCGGGTGAGGTGTCTTCTCCCGAAGTCAATTTCGATATCGACCTCCCCACGGTCACTTCCGAAGTGCAACGCAAGGTGAAGAGTATTATCTCTACCGATGATATGCTCAATCGCCAAGTCATCTATCTCCTCGCCCTCAACCGCTTCTATACCCCCGAGTATACCGGCGCCGAACAGGGTGGCGAGTTCGCTTCCGTAGCATCTTCCACTCTCTCGTCGCAGATTCAAAATATCCTCGGATCGCTTACTGATAAGTTTTCCGTCGCACCTTCCTTCAAGTCAGAGAAGAGCGACCTCTCTGATATCGAAGTCGATGTCGCCCTCTCTTCAAGCCTCTTCGACAATCGACTCCTCCTCAATGGTAATTTCGGTTATCGCGATAAGAGCACTTCCAACACGACTTTCGTTGGCGATTTCGACCTGGAATATCTCCTCTCGCGCGATGGCAGATTCCGCCTCAAGGCTTACAACCATTTCAATGACGCCTCCTACTACCTCAAGTCGGCTCTAACCACTCAAGGTATTGGTCTCGTGTTCCGCAAGGATTTCGACGATCCTTTCAAGTGGATCAAACGAATGTTCCGTCGTAAGAAAAAGTTGGTGCCCGACCCTATAGCCGAACCTATACCCGACAGGAAGCCGGCTCCCGGCGATACTACATCCTCCAATCTTCCGTTTAAAAAAATTAAAAAATAACTAAATGCCCCAATGGGACATCATCATAATCAGGTATAAAAGAACTGACCTATCATGAAAGAAAGACTTATCATATATCAGGCATTTCCTCGCATTTTTACCAATACCAATGCGAATTGTGTGGCTCACGGCACCTACGAAGAGAATGGTTCCGGCAAACTCAACGACCTCACTCCGACCCTCTTGAAGTCGATACGCGATTTGGGTGTCAACTGCATCTGGCTCACCGGTGTCATCGAGAATGCCACCAAGACCTCCTTCAGTCGCGGCAAAATACCTGCCGACAATCCCAACGTCGTGAAGGGTGAAGCCGGTTCACCTTACGCCATCAAGGATTATTACGATGTCGCCCCATGCTTGGCTTCGACCCCCTCGAAGCGTATGAAGGAGTTTGAGGCGGCTGTCAAACGTGCCCATCGCGCCGGGTTGAAGGTCTTGATAGATTTTGTGCCCAACCATACCGCACGTTTCTATCACTCCGATGTGGCGCCAACCGGTGTCGAGGATTTCGGCATGAGAGATGATATTTCCAAGTTTTTCGCTCCCAATAATAATTATTACTATATCACCAACCAGCTCTTCTCCCCTTCGTTCGACATCTCTTCTCAAGGTGATACCCCCTATGTCGAGTTTCCTGCCAAGGCTACCGGCAATGACTGCTTCACAGCCTTCTGCGGCGAAAATGACTGGTATGAGACCGTAAAACTGAACTATGGCTATGATCCGGGCGATCATTCCACTCACTTCGACCCGGTGCCCGACACGTGGCTTAAGATGCTATCGGTGCTCCGTTTCTGGGCTTCGAAGGGTGTAGACGGCTTCCGCTGCGATATGGTCTTTATGGTGCCTCGAGAGTTCTGGCATTGGGCGATTCCTCAAGTCAAGGAGGATTATCCCGAGATTATCTTTATCGGCGAAATATATGATGTCGATGCCTATCGTCCTTTCCTCGACTATTGTGGCTTCGATTATCTCTATGACAAGGTCAATCTCTACGATACTCTCGTTGGTATCGAGAGATATAACATGTCTGCCGCACAGCTTACCTCCTGCTGGCAACGTGTCGAGGGCATCGGCGACCGGATGCTTAACTTCCTGGAAAATCATGACGAGGTGCGCTTCGCCTCTCGCGAGTTTGCCGACGATCCCACCAAGGTGGTCCCCTTCTTGGTGGTAAGTTCGATGATTTCCAAGGGTCCCTTCATGATCTATTATGGTCAGGAATTGGGTGAGATGGCTCACGATAATGAGGGCTTCGCCGGCGACAACAATCGCACCACTATCTTCGACTATTGGAGTTATGACACGATGCGCCGCTGGTATCACGACGGCAAATGCGATGAAGAACTCCTTACTTCGCATGAGAAGTGGCTCCGTAGAGCATATTCGAGGGTGCTCCATCTCTGCAATGAAGTGCCTGCCTTGCGTCAGGGTAGTTTCTTCGACTTGATGTATGTCAACCTCCGCAACCCCGGCTTCAATCCCCATCGTCAGTATGCCTTCCTACGCTACGACGATGAGGAGGTCTATCTGATAGTCGCAAATTTTGACAATCGCGATGCCGAAATACAGGTCGAAATACCCGATTTGGCTTTCGATATGGCGCAAATCGCTGAAGGTGAGATGGAAAGCCAAGACCTCCTTTGGGGAAATACCCTTCATTTCCCTTTGAAAAAATTTCAAGCAAAATCATCGCTCAAATAATGATTTTTAGAAAATAATTTAATAAATTTGTAATCCGAAACGGGAGCAGTAGGGTTTACCCTTTGCTTCATCAGCTTCAGAGCCTAACATTCTAATATATTAAAATACATGGATAACAACCTTCCGCCGATCAAGGTATTTGCAGGTGAGGCTTCTCACTATCTCGGGGAGAGCATCTGTAAAGAACTCGGCATCGAACTTGGCAAAATGAAGAAAGACGTTTTTGCCGATGGTGAATTTGAAGTTGCGTTTGAAGAATCAATTCGCGGTTCGGAAGTCTATTTGGTGCAGTCGACTTTCCCCAATAGCGACAATCTGATGGAGCTTTTGCTGATGATCGACGCCGCTAAGCGTGCTTCCGCCGGATCGATCATCGCAGTGTTGCCCTATTTCGGATGGGCTCGTCAGGATCGCAAGGATAAGCCTCGCGTTTCGATCGCCGCCAAGTTGGTGGCTGACCTCCTCCAGGCTGCCGGCATCACCCGTATGATCACTATGGACCTCCATGCCGACCAGATCCAGGGATTCTTCAATGTGCCTGTCGACCACCTCTATGCCTCTTCTATCTTCATCCCCTATATCAATAGTCTGAAGTTGGAGAATATGGTCATCGCTTCTCCCGATGTCGGCGGCGCTAAGCGTGCTAATTCTTACGCCAAGTATTTCGACGTGCCTTTGGTGCTCTGCCACAAGACTCGCGCCAAAGCCAACGTTATCGCCACTATGACTGTCATCGGAGATGTGAAGGATAAGAATGTAATCCTCGTCGACGATATCGTCGATACTGCCGGCACTATCAGCAAGTCCGCAAACCTCCTGCTCGAAAATGGCGCCAAGTCCGTTCGCGCTCTCTGCTCTCACCCCGTGATGAGCGACCCCGCTACAGAACGCATCATCGAGTCCGGTCTCAATGAGATCATTTTCACTGATTCTATCCCCTACACCAAGGAGAACCCCAAGGCTACGGTGCTCCCCGTCGCAAAACTCTTTGCCGACACCATCCGCCGTATCCACAACAATCAGTCGATCTCTTCTCAGTATCTCTTTAAATAAATAATATTTGACATAGTAATAGGGGCGTGTAAGTCATCTCGACTTACACGCCCCTATTTCCGATTAGGCTTTTTGGGTCCTTTGTTATTTCTTTACTTGGTTGAGCCTTCGGCACAGTGCATCATTGTGCCGGTGGGGCAGAGCAGTCGACAGTAGGGCCGTGGCATCCAGATCGACAGGATTACCACCAATCCGGCTCCTCCCAACACCCAGGGAGAGGCACTCTCCACGATGAAGGCACTGAAGAGTTCATAGTCTATCCAGGTGGTGGCTACGCCGAACCACAAGAAGACGATCAGAGTAGCCCAGATGAGTCGACGGATCCAGTTCATCACATTGGCTACATTCGGACTGACCTTGATCTTATGATGCGGGTTGAGCAGACCGGCAAGATCTTGCAATCCTCCCAACGGACATACCCATGCACAGTAGTGGCGATGGCGCCCGAAGAGTGGATAGATAAAGCCCACTATCAGCAGCAAGAGTGTCATAACTCCCATATATGTAAACTTCAGTCCCAGACCATTGCTCATGAAGTTGATCATCATAGTATGGTTGATGAAACTGCCGCTCCAGAAACCGATCACAGCCACGTTGAGCACCTGCTGGATGATGCGATACACCTTGTTGTGGATCCATATCGGCAGGATTGCCGCGCAGAGTGCCACGATGATGGCTATGATATATTTCAGACTGTCGTTGACATATCGCTGATGGTCGGTCTCTTCCTCTGCTGCCGTTGCCTCTTGAATCTCGGCAGGTTTCACAGATTCGAGCCCTAATCGCACATTGCTGATGATTGCCGTCGATGTGTAGGTAGCCCCCGAAACGGCATCAACCGGGGCTTTTAAAGCCTCGGTGATGCTTTTACCGTTCCAACTCTCAAGCAAGCCGCTCTCTTTGACGCGATCCACAAAGGGGGCTGTCTCCATGTTCGGAAGTAGAACGATGGAGTCTATCTTCAGGTCGGTGAGGTAGATCTCCACCGGCACCGCGCCTCCATACCCCTCGATATCTTTACCCATCTCGGTGGTGTTGACCACAACCGATCCTGCCACCACCTCAGTGTCATCCCCGGTAGTTGTCGGCGTGCCGTAGGGATGACCGAAGAGTCTGCCATTCAGTGTTATAGCCACTGATGCCATGATGGCATAGATAAAGACCAAGCCAAGTATGTTGCGACGTGTTGTGCGACTTATTTGCATATCTTGAGTTTTGTGTCAGTTTTACCAGATGATTACGCGCTCTGCCTCGGGACGGAACATCGGGTCGCCCTCTTTGATGTCGAAGGCTTTGAAGAAGGGAGCGATGTTCTTGAGGGTTACATTCACACGGTTCACGCCGAGGGAGTGTACGTCGTTGATGGTGAGATTGCGCATCTCTTCTTCGCGAATGTTGTTAGCCCAGAGGTTGGCATAGTTCATATAGAACACCTGTGTGGGGTCGAAGCCGTCGATCTTTGCGCTCTCTGATGTGATGTCAACACCCTTAGCCTTTTGAGAGTCGAGGAAGGCGGTGTATGCCACGCGAAGACCACCCTGGTCGGCGATGTTCTCACCCAGTGTATATGCACCATTGGCCATCAAGCCGGGAAGAATCTCTACCTGGTCAAATTGCTTGGCAAGACCTTCGGTCTTCTCGGCAAATGCCTTGCTGTCTTCTTCTGTCCACCAGTTGTTCATATTACCGTCAGCGTCGAAGTTGCGACCCTGATCGTCAAAACCGTGTGTCAATTCGTGGGCGATTACCACGCCGATACCACCATAGTTCTCGGCATCGCTCGATTCGGGATCGAAGAAGGGTGCCTGAAGGATGCCGGCGGGGAACACGATCTCATTGTTCATCGGGTTGTAGTAGGCATTGATGGTCTGAGGTGTCATACCCCATTCGGTGCGGTCTACAGGCTTGCCCCATTTGGCGAGCTGCTTTTCGTATGCCCACATGTTGGCGTTGTGGAGATTCTCGTAGTAGCTCAATGAGGGGTCTATCTGCATCTTGGAGTAGTCTTCCCACTTGTCGGGATATCCGATCTTTACTGTGATGGCGTTGAGCTTCTTGAGTGCCTCATATTTGGTGTCGTCGGTCATCCAAGTCAGGTTGATGATGTGCTTGCCCCATGCCTTGCGAAGGTTTTCTACGAGTCCCTGCATATAGATCTTGGAGCTCTCGGGGAAGTATTGCTCTACATAGAGCTTGCCGATACCTTCACCCATGATGCCCTCCACTCGAGAGAGTGATTTTTTCCAACGAGGACGTTGCTGCTGCACACCCGATATCACCTTGTTGAATTCGAATGCAGCATCGGCGAAGTCATCGCTCAGCGCTGACGATGCACTCGATACAATCTTCCAGAGATAGAGGTCTTTCTTCTCGCGGTCGGTGAGGCTTGCCATCAAGTTGTCGGCTTGCTTCACGGTCTTGAGCTCAGTCACGATTACTGTCTCGGGGAGTGCGATGCCCATATCCTCGATGATGCCACGCACAGGAAGATTCTTATACATCTCTTCGACTTGGGCGATGGTGCGAGGATTATACATGGCGGGTATATTGCGGCTCTCTTCGCGAGTCCATGTGGAGTCGGCAAGGAGAGTCTCGATCTTCATCACATTCTTGGCAATGCGTTTGGCATCTTTCTTGCTGTAGCCGGCGAGCTTCATCTGTGTCTCAATCAGCTTGATATATGCGGCACGCACCTCTTTGTTGCGCTTGTCGTTGAGCAGATAGTAGTCGCGGTCGCCAAGTCCGAGGCCGGCGCTGCTTACATACATGGCATATTCACGGCTGTTGGCAAGATTCTCCATCATACTAATTCCGAAGAGGGGTGAAGCTTCGTAACGATGCATCCAGCGGAAGAGATCGAGCATCTCTGAAGGCTTGGCATTCTCGATCTTTGCCAATTTCGCTTTGATAGGGGCGGCACCTTCACGGTTTCTGCGTACTGAGTCCATGCCCTGTTCGTAGATAGTGGCAATCTTGAAGGCATCGGTGCCCTTCTCGGGGTGGGTGGCGGCAAGACCGGTGACGATGCGCTGTACACGTATCTCACTCGAGTCGTTGAGAATGTTGAACTGTCCGTAGCGAGCATACTCGGGTGTCAATTCATGTTCTTTCTGCCATTTCGTGTTTACATGGTGATAGAAGTCGGTCTTGGGCGATATCTCATTGTTCAGCCCTTTAAGATCCAAACTCTTGGCATGCTCTTCAGCCATAGCTGTCATCCCCGATGCTGCGAGCATCATGCATGCCATTGCAATTGTTGATTTGATTCTCATAATAGTTTGTTTTTGGATATTTTGATTGTTATTATATTTCGTTGCTGTCTGATTCAGTTTGATTCTTCCCTTTTCGTTAGTGCATCTCTGATGGTGAGCGATTTCATCTCGGTCTCTTGCCATTCGTCGTCAGGATCCGAATCGGGCATAATCCCTCCACCCACATAGAGGGTGTAGTGTTCTTTCTCGATACGGAGCGACCGAAGATTGACATAGAGGGAAATATTCCCATATAAGTCGATCACTCCGCAGTATCCCCCATATCCGCCTCTGTCGAATGGCTCGGTCTGCTCGATATGTTCGATGGCTGCATCTACCGGATAACCTGCCAGGGCGGGTGTAGGCGATAGCCGTTCTGCAAGCCGCTCTGCTTCTGACAAGTCGCTGACTTTACCCCTTATCTCGGTCATCAGATGCTCCACATTGCCTGCCCGATGTGTCGTTGCGGCTGATACTGTCGGCTCGATACCACTCTCGGCAAATTGCCGGGCGATATAGTCGGCGACTATTCGCTGTTCAGCCACGTTTTTATCGCTCCACTCTTCTTCGCTCCCCGCAGCTCTGGTGCCGGCTAATGCCATCGACCGAATTTCGTTGCCTCGCTTCAGAAGTAGCACCTCGGGCGAGGCTCCCACCCAAGTGCCATGCTCGGCGGTGTGATACATAAAGATGAATGCCCCGGGATGGTCGTCACTCAGCCTCTTGAGCAGCTGCGAGATCTTGACCCTCCCCTCTTCAACGATGATGCGCGCCATCACGCATTTGTCAAGTTTACCGTTGCGGATCGAAGCGATAGTGCGTTCCACCATCTCTTTATGCTCGCTGCGGGTGGTCGATCGTTCCTCTTTTGTTTCGCTGCGCTTATATTCCTCTGCCATCAGTAAGTCGATCTCTTCCGGTATGATCTCCTTGTCGACAGGAATGCTCATCACTCTCTGATCTCTGCCAAATGGAGATATCAGAAAGGAGTTCTTGACCATTCCTTCGACCATGAAATCACCGCATCCGGCTACGATGCGATTCTCATGGGGAAGTCTATATGCGTAGATATTCATGAGTGTAGTATTGATGTTTAGAGCGCGTTTCTTAAATTTTTGGGGTCGTAGAGGCTCTTAGAGCGCGTTCGCTTCGAAGTCGAAGGGATAGGCTTCGGTGATCTTGGCGCGGATGAATGTGCCGGGACGTGCCTTCGTGCCTGTAACCCGGTAGGTCTGGTCGACTTCGGGAGAGTCATATTCCGAACGACAGATCGCCACATCTCCCTCATATTCATCTACAAGCAGCGTTATCTCTTGACCTACTGCCGATTCGTTGTGCTCTGTCGAGATGGTCTGTTGCAGCTCCATGAGTCGGTCGAGTCGTTCTTGCTTCACCTCTTCCGGCACATTGTCATCGAGATGTGTGGCGGCGTAGGTATCCTCTTCTTCGGAGTAGGCGAATGCCCCCATCCTCTCAAATCTAACCTTTTCGACAAATTCGAGAAGCTCGGCAAAGTCTTCATCGGTTTCCCCCGGAAAACCAACCATTAGGGTGGTGCGGAGGGTAATGCCGGGTACTTTGCGACGTATCGTCTCGATCAGGTCGTAGGTCTCTTGCTTGGTGATGTGACGTCGCATGCCGCTGAGCTGAGCATCGGAGATATGCTGCAAGGCTATGTCGAGATAGTTGCACACATTCTCGCGGCGTGCCATCACATCGAGTATATCCATCGGAAAGTCCGCAGGATAGGCGTAGTGGAGCCTTATCCATTTCACTCCCTCGATGTCAGCCATTTTGTCGATCAGCGTTGCCAATCGATGTTCTTTATAAAGGTCAAGCCCATAACTGGAGAGGTCTTGCGCTATGACATTGAACTCACACACCCCTTTCGCCACAAGCGATCTCACTTCGTCAAGGATCTCTTCTTCGGGACGTGAGGTATGACGCCCGGTGATCAGCGGTATGGCGCAGAAGGCACAATACCGATTGCATCCTTCCGAGATCTTGAGATAGGCACTGTGTGGGGGAGTGGTGATGATACGCTCCCAGTGCTCGGGACGCTTCGATTGCTTCAGATCGGGCAGGTCGTTGGCAAATTTATCCCAGTCGAATTTGCCATAGATTATGTCGATCTCCGGCATCTCTTCTCGCAGTGTCTCCCGATATCTCTCGGTCAGACAACCCATAGAGGCTATTTTGCCGATCTTTCCCTCTTCTTTCAGTGCCCCTAATTGCAGGAGGAGGTTGATTGATTCTTCTTTGGCATCGCCGATGAAGCCGCAGGTATTGACCATCACATATTCCCCCTCGGGAGTCTCGGGATTATGACTAACACTATACCCCTTGGCTTCGAGGCGACGGATAAGTCGCTCGGAATCAATCAGATTCTTCGAGCATCCCATCGATATGATATCAATATGATTTTTCTTGTAACTCATCTTGATCTTCCTTAGGCCTTGATATATGTAGGTCTTATCAATGATCGATTTATTGTTTTGTTAGATTGCATCGCCGAAGAGCGATCTTACGAATTGGTCGGCATGGAATGTCTGAAGGTCTTCGAGGCCTTCGCCGAGCCCGATATATTTCACCGGGATGTTGAACTGGTCGCTGATGCCGATCACGACACCACCCTTCGATGTGCCGTCAAGTTTGGTGACGGCAAGGGCGTTGACCTCGGTGGCTGCCACGAATTGTCGTGCCTGTTCGAAGGCATTCTGACCTGTCGAACCGTCGAGCACCAAGAGAATTTCCTGGGGTGCACTCTCGACTACGCGACTCATCACGCGCTTGATCTTGGTCAATTCGTTCATCAGGTTGATCTTGTTGTGGAGGCGTCCGGCTGTGTCGATGATCACCACGTCAGCACCTTTGGCCTTGGCGTAGGAGAGCGTGTCGAATGCCACAGCTGCCGGGTCGCTTCCCTCTTTCTGCTTCACCACAGGCACTCCTACGCGCTCTCCCCAGATTGAGAGCTGTTCGATAGCTCCGGCTCTGAAGGTGTCGGCAGCTCCCAACACTACATTGTTGCCCGCCTGCTTGAACTGGTAAGCCAATTTCGCTATCGTCGTGGTCTTGCCCACACCATTCACTCCTACCACCATGATGACGTAGGGATCGCCACCCTTCTTCACTGTGAAGTCGTCAAGCTCACTCTCATTCTCCGGCTTCTTAAGCATGCCGGTCACCTCTTCCGCCAAAATGTTGCGCAGCTCTTCACTGTTCACATACTTGTCGCGTGCAACTCGCTCTTGTAGCAAGTCGATGATCTTCAGGGTCGTGTCGACGCCTACATCACTCGTGATGAATGCCTCTTCAAGATTGTCAAGTGTCTCTTCATCGACCCGGCTCTTGCCGGCGATGGCGTGTGAGATCTTGCCCCAGAGTGTCTCTTTTGTCTTCTGAAGACCATTGTCGAGGTTCTCTTTCTCTTTCTTTTTCTTTGAGAAGATGTCAAATAATCCCATGTCTTGTCGTTTGTTTATGTCGCCTGACGGCTCTTTTTTCTATTGTTTTTTACTTCTTTTGGTTTTAACCTCCAAATTTAACAATTTTTATTTAGATTATCGAATTTATCTCGTTTTT
>SFMJ01000075.1 GCA_004553095.1 Bacteroidales bacterium | reverse complement strand
GTTGATACCGGCTTTGAAATAGTTGACGGGGCGGAAGTTAGCGTTCAAACGAGCGGTGAAACGTTCGTAGTCAGACTCGATCACATAACCGTTTTGCTTGAGGTAACCCATAGAAGCGAAAATATCGAACTTCTCGGTAGCACCGGCAGCGTTGAGGTTATATTCCTGACGGAAACCGGTCTGAGTGATAGCCTTCCACCAGTCGAGGTCATTATAGCCGGGCATTACTTGAGCGCCTTCGATAAGTTTACCGGTAGCGGGGTCGAAGAGGTCGGTACTGGGGATTTGAGCCCAATTTCCATCCATATCCTTCATACCATAGATGTTAAGATTTTGGAGGTAACTTGCCACGAAAGAGGGAGCAGTTTTAGCCATAGCGGCTTCATAATCTATCACACCACCCTTCATATCCTTGATGGCTTGACCATTTGCCTTACCCAAGAGAGCAGCCTCCATCCACTCATCAGCGCCGAGGCGGTCGTAGAGGGGAAGAGCGAGAGTGTAAGCACCGAAGTTCATCTGGAAGTTTACGTCTACCTTGCCTTGGCCTTTAGCCTTCTTAGTTGTGATAAGTACGACACCATTGGCACCACGGCTACCATAGAGAGCACAAGAAGCGGCATCTTTGAGGACAGACATAGACTCGACGTCGGCGGGGGGGCGCTGGTAGAGTTGTTGACACTCACACCTGGAGCGCTACCTTCGAGGGCTGAAGTAACCGAAGTAACGGGGCGTTCTTCGATATCGCCACTACCTACGACTGCAACAGAACCAGTCAGAGACTCCTTATTGGCAGTACCGTAAGCCACAACGACAACGTCGTCGAGGTTGGTAGAAGAAGAAGCGAGTCTGATGACCATCTTGTCGCGAAGAGCTACAGTCTGCTCCTTATAGCCGACATAAGATACCTTAACCGACTTCACGGAAGATGGAAGATTAAGGGTGAAATTACCATCGACATCAGTAGCAGCACCTTGGCCACCACCGATAGGCATGACTGTAACGCCGATGAGCGGCTCATTATTGCCGGCATCGACAACAGTACCCTGATAGCGGACTTGAGCCGAAAGACCCCAGCTTACCGCACAGAGCGTCATTAAGATTAAAAAGAGTTTTCTCATACCTTAATAAATTAGATGAATTATTTAGTTTTCTATTTTATTTTTGATTCAACCTAATTAAGGATAAAAGCATATAGAGGATGGCGATTCGCATCGAACGGAGGTAATCTCCCTCACACAAATAAGTGTTAAAATATATGCATTTATCTTAACTAACCGCAAATTTAAGTTATAATCACATATTTTCCAAATAACGAGGGCATTTTTAACAAAAGAAACATACATTTTTTAAAATTTGCTACCAGAAGTCAAGAAAATATCACATTTTTAGGTAAAAATGACAAAAATCTGAAGAATATGATAACAAAGTGGCTTGTAAAGTATAAATTTAGACATAAGAGAAAGAGGCTTGCAAAGTGCTTTGTGTTGTAAAACATAAAAAAAAGCGTGCTTCGCACGCCACCCGAAGACAAAAAGGGGATGTGTGCCACCCGAAGACTGGCAATGGCTACGCCTCCCGAAGACAACAAAGGGGAGTGTGCCACCCGAAGACAAACTGGCTATGGCTACGCCACCCGAAGACAACAAAGGGGAGTGTGCCACCCGAAGACAAAAAAAGGGGAGTGTGCTACCCGAAGACAAAAAGGGGGATGTGCTTTTGGGCACATCCCTCTGTATTGAGACAAAAGTTTTTTACTTTTTGCGGCGGCGGACTGACTTTGTGGCGTTGGAGTTGGGAGCACTGCTCTTGGGAGCGGAAGAGGATACTTTCGCCTTCTTGGAGGAGCGTTTGCGAGTGGTCTTGCGCGCCTTCTTGGTTTCGGTCACGCTCTTATCTTCGACGACGGTTCGACCGGGGATGGAGTCTCCATCGGCGATGGCCTTGGCGATGGCTTCCTCCTTCTCCTTCTGAGCGAGATATTCCTCGCGGGTTGGCACCCAGAGATCCTTGCCATATTCACGAAGACGGCGGTCGATGCTGTCTTGAGCGCGAGCCAGGTCATCGGGATCGGGATACATCTGCACCATCGAGAGGTTGCGAAGGTTGCGAGTCTTGTAGATATCACCCTTATACATACCGAGATTGAAATAATCGTCGAGCGAATATTGGGGGAGGTTATTGTCGTCAGTAAGGAATACATACTGCTGAGCCAAGTAGGGGCGCAACTGATCATACTTTACCCAGAACATGGGATACTTGGCTTCGCCGCCGAAATCGCCCATACGATTGAGCACAGGGCAGATTGCTTCGACACGGGTCTTCATGCGGTTGCTTCGACGGTCGAACTCCCACTTCTCAATTATATAATAGGTAAGAACCTGACCTGTGGGGACATCAGCCTCCTCGATGACGAACTTGGGATTGCGTTCGGTGCCACCCTTGCCATGAGTATAATAGATGCCGAAGCGGTCGAGCATTTCAGCGACTTTCACTTTATATTGATCGGTGAAAGCCTCACGGCCGTCGAGATACTCGTAAGCCGGGATCTTACCATCGACCACGAGGCCGAGGATAAGGCGGAAAAGATTCTTCTGACCATCGACTACATCCTCGGGATAATAAAGAGGAGTATTCTCGGGGACATTGAGGTCGAGTTGGCGATAAATCTCGCGCATATAAGAGATATCGGCATCATGAGGCTCCTTGGCGGTATAGAAATCCTGCATACGCTGAGAGACCTCACCCTCACGGGGAGTACTTTTCTTATCACGCTCGGAGCGTTTGCGGACGCCACCGGCATTTTCTACCTGAGCCACACCGGCAACGGCGCAAGCGGCAACAGTAGCGAGCAAAAAAACTTTACGAAATAACTTCATCGTCGAAAGAATTATAATCGGATCAATTAAGAGCGACCTCCATCGGGGAGATATCTCGAGTTATACCATCGGGGCCTTTAGCCTTAATATTAGAGATAAAGAAACTCTTACCGGCTTTAAGGCGTTTGAACTGCTCCTTCTGTCGGGGTGAGAACTGGCTACCGTTGGAGACTTCGGGGATAGCGTTACCCATTTGATCGAAGAAAACGGTAGAGAACGAGACGACGGAATAGGAGACATTAAGGATATCATCATCGATAGCAGCGCCGAGGCCTGATGCCTCCATAAGAGCCGCCTTGGAGATTCGTTTGGGAGAGCCCTTATAATGGACAGTATTTCCGGAGCCATCTCTCACGGGGAGGTAGGCAGTCGGGTCGGGGAGTTTGCGGACTCGGAAAGACATCGAACCGACGGACATAGAGCGGCCTTCGAGTTGGGCGGTAACAGAGATGACGCACTCAGTACCGACCTTACCGGGATGAGCCACCCAGAGGTCGCCATTTCGAGTGAGCGAACCATTGGTCATAGAGGCGCTGACGGCATTCATGGGCACACCCGGCACGGAGATGCTGATCGGGTTGGCGATACCGGCATAGAGGACATTCATCATAGTGGGAGAGATGGTGGCCATCGGTTCGATCACCGTATAAGAAGACTTGAATGGGTGATGAGCGATAGAACCGTCACCGCGAGCCACTTCGATATATCCGGAGAACTCGTGAGTACCTACGGCACCCGGCACGAACTCATATAGGCCGTTGGGGTTATTGAGTTTGGCACCATTGATATAGATATCGGGGCGCTGTGTAGTGTCGATAGCAGCCAAGACGATATTGGCGGAATACTTACCACCGCGGATTATCATATTGGAATTGGGGATAACGTAGGCGTTAAGTTCATTGACACGCACATCGCCGATATCGACATTGGTGATTAGATTGGTGAAAGCCTCCGACTCCGCCTGGCGGATATCATTCTGGAGTTTGGTCAGAAGAGTCACGGCAGCCACAGCGGGCATATTCTCAAACATCTTCTGTTCCCAGGAGGTAAGTCCGACATTGCCGGGGGAATTAGCGACCTTGGTGGAGAGCATATCAGACACATTCGCGCGCTTGGTCGAATCGGAGATAAGAGTAGTGACGAACTCGCGAAACTTATCGACATTGGCTCGAAGTTTGCTACCGGCTTTGGTAGAGGGATTTAGCATAGTCACAGCCGCAGCCTCGAGGTCGTCATTATTCTTGATGTTATGATAATCGCCATCCTTGCCGTCGGCAGCGCGAGCTATCGCGGTTTTATAGGATTCGATTTCTTCATAGAGGGCATTTGCATTTTTATGGAGTTCGACGCCATGGCTATACCATACGCCGGCCTTCTCGGGGTTCTTCTTATAAAGGCCCTCGAGGTATTGGAATTGGATCTCATTACGCGCTGTCATATTGACATTGGTGCGTTGGATACCCTCCTGCACCTGGCTGAAGCCATTCAAGACATCGCTTGAGACGTTAAGGGCGAGCATAGCCGTGAGGACGATATACATCAGGTTGATCATCCTCTGACGAGGCGACATGCGCGCCACATTATTACCACCACCTGCCATGTTTAAGCGTTTTGGTTGGAATTAGACTGATCGAAAGGATTGAACCCGGCAGAAGAAGCGGGGTTTGCACCCATCATAGGATTTGCCATATTGATGGTCATGGCAGTAATCATCTTTTCGTAGACCGAATTGAGTTGCTTCATATATCGAGCCATCTTTTCGGTTTCCTCGCAATAACGAGAAGACTCATTGGCAGCCTTGTCATACATATCTCGGATATCCTTCAAGCCGCGGTTGACACGGTCGATCGATTCGAGTTGAGAACTGATGCTCTTGAGTTGAATCTCATAGATGGTGTTAAGACCGGCGATATTGCGATTGAGCGACTCCATTTGATCGACATAACCGGAGGAATTAGAGGAGATAGTCTCCGAGTTTTGGGTGATGGCTTGATAAGATGCCAAGAGAGTTCGAGTCACCTCGTTGAGGGCTTCGGTGGTCTCATTGAGACGGCTCATTTGCTCGGAGATACCCTGCATTTGTTCGAGATAATTGCGCGAAGCGTCAGCCATCTCCTCAGCCTCTGAGAGGGATTGGACAGGCTGGAACGGGCCGGCCACAGCGCCGCCGACTACAGCCGGGCCCTCTCCACCGATCACCACACCGCCGGGGAAACCACCCTCGGGGATGGCATCAGGGTCGATAGTGACCGAACCACCGTCACCGCTGATGACTACACCCGAACCGGAATTGAAATCGGGACGATCCTCGGGATCCTTGCTGTCGAGCACAGGGAATACCTCCTCCCAGGCATATTCTTTGGGAGGACGGTCGAAGGCGGTAAGGATAAACATTGCGATTTCAGTGCCCATACCGATACAGAGGAGAGTGCTGCCACCCGGCAGGTGGAGTATCTTGAAGAGTGCACCCCAGATCACGACGGCTGCACCTATCGAATAAGCGAAATTGAAGAAGCGCTGACCCTTCTCACCATGAAGGAAGCGTTCGATGCCATTAGCATATTTACGGATCTTTACCATTGGAATAAAACTTTATGGTATTATCAAACTTATTTCACACTTTTCTTTTTATTGCCGCGAGCGAAACCGATCTGCGAGCGAACGCAACGGAAGCCGATATAAGAGCGCTGTTCATTCTGATACTCCCAGGTGCGGAGGTCGGCGCGAATATTCTGGGCGGCATCCTTCCAACTACCCCCTCTGACGATCTTACGTTTCATCTTATAGGGGTCCTCCTTGGCGGCATCATAACGATACTCGGGATTGAGGTCGGAAGTGAGGCGGTCGATACTCTCGGTATAGGCAGTAGATGTCCATTCGGAGACGTTACCCGCCATGTCATAAAGACCGAAATCATTGGGTTTGAAGGTGCCTACTTGGGAAGTTATGACATGGCCGTCGCGCACGAAATTGCCATCGCCCGGTTTGAAATTGGCATAGAAGCATCCACGTTCATCCATAGGGAGAGTTTCCTCCCAGGGGTAAGCGCTTTCGGAGTTACCGGCTCGAGCGGCATATTCCCATTCAGCCTCGGTGGGGAGTCGATAGGGTTCGATATATACGCCCTCCTTGCCGAGCGAACGGCGGAGATACTCGGTGCGCCAATTGCAGAAAGCATTAGCCTGCTCCCAACTTACGCCTACCACGGGATAGTCATTATAGCCTGCATGAGAGAAATACATACGGGTATAAGGCTCATTATAGGCATTGTCGAAGTCATTGATCCAGGCAGTAGTGTCGGGATATACATTTATGATATATGTATTCAGGAAATCATAGTCGCCTGTGAGAGGACGAGACACGGTCTCGCGTACGATTCTACCCTCCTCGGTGAGATAAGCGGTATCTTTGGAGATAACGGGGAGGTCGGTGGGAGTTGGGAGATCGGTGTTATACTCGCGAGATTCGGGGTCAAGGCGATTTCGACGACGAGCAGCCTCGGTGTGATTGTAGATTTCATACCGATAATTCATCTGCGTGGGGTCGAGTTCGCGTTGGCCGGTGATAGGGTTGGTGCGATATACACTTTCGATGGCACGCTGTTCATCCTCATTAGGGTTGCGCCAAGGTATAGGCTTATTCCAGTTGAGGTAAGGTTTAATGGGGTTACCCTCCTTATCCTCCTCAATCTTGAAAGCCTCATTTCCACCGAAAGCGGGGTCGGCGAGACGTTCGCGGATGATAGAATCGCGTACCCAGAATACGAACTGCTTATATTTAGAGTTAGTAACCTCGGTCTCATCCATCCAGAAAGAATCGATAGAGACTCCGCGTGCACTCTTGCGGATACCAGCCACGGAATCATCGGCGGCGGGGCCCATTGCGATGGTGCCACGGTCGATGAGTACCATGCCGTAGGGGGTTGGTTCGGCAAACGAAGCGCCACCGACACCGGTGACTTCACCGCCGGCGCTGCTGCTGCGCATACCGGAGCAAGAGACCAGAGCGACCAAAGAGCCGAAAGTGGCCATCCATGTCATTACCTTCATCATAGCATGAGAGCGGAAGGAAGACAGATTGAGAAACTTATACTTTAACTTTATCATTATCGCTACATTATACGAATGGAACGCTGTTTATTTTTATTTTTATCGCCCAAATTGAGTTTGACATTATAACCGATCACCACCTCATGGCTACCGGAAGAGCCCTTAGTGATGCGAGAGAGTGGATAATCGTAGGCATAACCGATGAAGAAATTCTTGAACTCGGCGGCTATCATAGCCGAAATTGCCTCCTTATACCTATACCCTACACCGAAAGAGAGGAACTTATTGTAAGTGGCTCTCATGGTTACCTCGCCGGAGAATTGGCTGAAATCGGTGTTAAGATTCAGAGAGGGCTGCAATGAAAATAACGAATTTTTTATCGGAATATTGCTATCAGCGATGAAATATGCGCGTCTGGGGAGTGTTGCTTGGAACTCTACGGTCTCCGAATCGGAACCACCCTCATCGCTCATAGACACCGTGGGCTGCATGATATGGAGCACCGAAATTCCGACGGAGAACCACTTATGCTGATAGTGGACACCGGCGGAGAGGTCGAAGACATTGCCCGACACATCGGTGTTGGGGAGGTTGGGGTCATCAGATTGGTGGAAATCATCACCCTCGGGGATATAGATATCCTCCCCCTTGAACTTCGAGTTATAGAAAGCGGGCTGGAGTCCGACGCTCCATACACCCTTGAGGGCCTTGAACTTATAACTAACCTGGACACCGACTTCGAGATTGCGGTAAAGGCCGATCGACTCCTGACTGAAGAGAGCACCGACACCGAGTCGGCTCTTTTTATTAAGTTTGATGGGCATATCGGCAGTAGCCAGGAAATCCTTGGGGGCATTGTCGATGCCGAGCCACTGCAACTTGGCGCCGCCACGAATACGGATAAAGTCGATATTGCCTGAAGTGGCAGGGTTGTAATATGTGGGCAGAGCCCAATATTGAGTGAACATGGCATCACCCTGCCCTCGTGCCGAGATAATCGACAGAGAGAGACAGAACACCCAGAGAGGGAGTCTCAATCGGCGTGAGAGTGATGATAATACTGTGATCATTCGAAATAGAAAGTAATCATAAACATTTGCGACTTGACCTTGGTCAGAGACTGAGTGATCTTGATCATCTCCACATCATCGTCGAGGTCAGGGCGGACATGTTGCAAAATATCGGTTAATCCGAAACAGAACTTGATTTCGGGATTGAACTTAAAGAAAGGGAGGTAGAAATCACAGCCGAAACCGACAGTGAGATATGCATCGGCGGTGGTAAACTTCAGGTAATCGGAAGGTTTCTTACCGACATCGAAGGCCCCCATAGCACCGACAGTGACGTAAGGGCGTGCATTCTGCAGGCGGTCGCCCGAGATCTTGAGGTCGATAGGGGCTATGACATATACGCTCTTCACGCTCTGACGCCAAGTGAGTCCTGAATTGAAGTCTCTCATCTCCACATCCTTGAAACCGAACGATATGCCGGGGGTAAAGCGGAGGTTAAGATACTTATGGAGGCGCAGGTCGGCGAGCACCTGGACATTGATACCGGGGCTGCAATTCGGAGTTTCGACATACCACTGTTGGCCATCGGCAGTGACATTGCCATTATGGGTAAACTTCAGGTCTTGCATATTAAATCCGATGGAGAAACCGAGGTGCCAGCGCTTGAGGTCGGCATAAGGGCGATTAAGCACCTTATCGTTATACTTAGCCGACGACTCGAAGGGCATCATAAGGGCACAAAGCAAGAGTATCCCCGGCAGAAAGAGAGATGCAACACGAGTAATTGATATGTAGGAATTCACACGGTTCATTATAGAGTTAACGTGATTAGGGGGGTGATTATT
>SFMJ01000074.1 GCA_004553095.1 Bacteroidales bacterium | reverse complement strand
TCTTTCAGATAATCATTCATCTTCTGATTGCTGATAACAGGCAGAACCTTGTCGTCCTTAAACGGCACATCCTTGTATTTGTCAAGAATAGAACGACTGTGCTTGTTGAGCTCAATCTTCAAATGGTCGGTAGTCTTGATTGTAGTTATTTCAATGTGGTCGTCCTTAATATCACTTCGGCGGAGATTGTATACATCCGAATATCTCAGACCTGTAAAGCAGCAAAATGCAAACACATCACGTACTCGTTCAAGGTATTGCTTGCTGTCTGGAATCTGATAGTCACGCAATTGCTCTTGCTCTTTCCGAGTCAAAAAGATAATAGGCTTGTCTGGCTTCTTCAACTTTGGTTTGAATGTTTCGTATGCAGCATTTTGATGGAATCCTTTTTTCATGCTCCATCTCAAAAACCATTTCAGGAAGCCAATCTGTTTTAAAACTGTACTATTCCTCATTTCTAACTTGTTGCCAAGAAAATCCATATAGTCGTTCAGACCTTCCTCTGTAAAATCATCAAAGGATATGTTGGGGTTGAAACCCTGAAGATGGTTCCTTTGAGCCGCGAATTTCTCGAAAGTGGCTTTTGTCCAATTGCTAAGTTTGCCATTCTCCTCGGTAAATTCATCGTATATTTCCCAGAAGGTCTTTTGGTGAATGAGTTCTTCACTTTTTGGATCTTCCACTTTTGTTCTTGATGTATATACATCCTTCAGTTGCTCTGTGGTCGGCATCAACTCCTGCAGTTCGAATTCCTTGAAAATATCTTGAATCAGAGTGTAACTTCGTGTCAATTCAGCATTTATTTCCGATGCAGAAACTTTCAACTTATTGGTGCAACCATTTTTTACTCTTTGTTTAGTGGCATCCCACTTAGCGGCATCAATACGATAGGGCATCGTAAACTCAATACGTTGTCCAGAATAATTCACCCTCATGCGGATAGGTACATTCTCAGTAATTGCCACACCGTTCTTCTTTCTCGCTTCAAGGGCAAAGATGATATTTCTCTTGATATTCATATTGTTATGCTATTTTATGGTTGAAAGAATGGTAATAAGACTATCTTCGATTGCCTCTGCAGAAGGAATCTCTTGATAGGCTAAGTCTGGTAATTCTCGTAAATAAAGGGATTGCAGATTATTCCACATTGTATGAAAATCCGTCAATAAAGGAGAATCCCCCATCGTCTTACCTTGCCATCCATCGGGCTTTTCAAATTCCTGCTGATCGTGGTCGAACAATGCCTTCAGGTCTACTTTGAAATCTTCACTTTGTAAATAGGTGTGAGTCTCTGTGTCATGCAGAAGGAAATAGAGATCATAGAAGTGGCGAATCTTAGAAGACAGCTCTGGCATAGGATTGTTAGCAAGTGAACAACGGAGCAATGACACCAGTTTCTCTGTCAACGTGCGTCGTTTGTCAAGAACGGTGACTTCGAATGGCTGCATATCGTATTCCTTTATCAGACTTTCATTGCCACTTTTGATGATGAAGTCTGTTAGGAAACTGCTCAATGTGCATTTTTGCGATGGGTATGGATTGGCGAAAGAGTTTATCTCCACCAATATCTGACCAGCCTTTATAGCTCCAACCTGTTCTATTGCAACAGCTCGCGGATAAGCATAAAATGCTTTATGGTAGTGAGAGCCTTTACTGGTTACTCCAGGGATTACAATTTCTTCCAAGCCAGCAGTCATATTCTTTGCAGTACGGCGTATAAGGTTCTTTAGCTGATTACCGCTCAATGTCCATGCTTCGGCAATGGCAACATCGATATCTTCGGAGAATCTAGCCCCTATGCCGTATGCTTTCGAAAGACTGGTGCCTTTTGATGCCGAGCCCACCCTCATTTTTCGGGCGTGATGCAGCGTTTATGGCATCAGCAAACAATTGTTTGTTCTCGTGTAATCTCATAAGATATTCCAGTTTTTTTTGTTAGGTAATGTCTGCTCAGAAATGGGCAGCTTATAATTAGTAGTGCCATTAAGACTATTCTTCAGAGATTCTGTATCAAGGTTGTTCTGTTCCATGATAGCTCCCAGAAGTGCTCTGACGTATGACGTGTAGTTCTCTGCCAGTTCCACCAACCTTTTTTGTTCCGCTTTGGAAAGAGCACAGATGATATTGCCCAGTTGGACCACTATACTATCAGGACTACTTGCTGGTATTTCCTTGATAAATTTCAAAGCATCAAGAATCCTCAGAAGAGGAATGTTTTCTTCTGTAATAGGATTGCGCTGCTGCAAGAAAGAGATGACATAATCCCCTCTGGTCAGAGGATTGCGATAGCGATTCGTACCTATCAAAATCGAAGAGGTGATTTGTGTAGTCAGTCCCATTGATGCGAACGCACTGTTTCCTGTGATATAACCGACCAACTTTCCATTCTTTTCCAAGAAATCCTTCGTGATTTCTTCTGGAACAGGCTTCAAAGTTCCAAAGATTGTCTTTCGTGGCTTATAGTACTTCCCCTTGGATAGCCTTTGCAGTGTACCTTGATTGGTCAGTCTGTTTAGTGCTTTGACCAATGCTCCTTGATATTGCATGGGCACGTTGAAGTCGCCAATAGTGAGAATAATACCATCGGGAGTGTCAGCTATCTTTTTCTTTACTTCATTACCAATTACCATATTTATAGTTTTTGATGGTGCAAAGTTATATAAAAGTCTTGTTATTAACGCAAAAAACAAGACTAAATCTAATCGGATTGGCAATAATTTAACATTTTAAGTACCGTTTTGTGTATTTTTGTCCCAAAATTATAATATATTTGGGACCGTGTTCGGCCAGATAAAGGAATGCGGCAAGTTTAGACAACTGCGCCTAAATCTTCAGATTTTGTGTATAAAATAGAGGCTGTCTAACAATCAAAGTTAGACAGCCTCGTTTGTGGGTATGGGAGTGTGATTGGTGATTGGGAATTCGTTCCTTTACACCTGAATGACGAATATTATCAGTTCATGCGGATGAAGGCGGGTTCCCATGCCTTCACGTTGACGCTACCGCTGACGTTGCCTCCGTTGATGAGGTCTACGCCCGTTCCTCCGATCGATATGTTGGTGTCAATTTCGGAGAATATCACCACTACTTTGTTTCCGGTCTGGTTGTCGGTCTTGGTGATAACCTCATACTTGGGGTTTTCCTGTCGCTGCACAGTGCCGCGCCACAGGGCAGGATTCTCGGCACGTGCCTTGAACACCTTGGCCACGTAGTCGTGTACCATCTGCTCGTTCTGATTGAAGCCGGAGAGGCGTCCTGACGTGCGCGCCTTGTTGTCGGCGTTACCATTGCCACTCTTGTCGCCGATCTCGTCGCCATAGTAAGTGATTGTGGGACCCGAATAGGCAGCCACAGCGGCATGGCGGGTCATGAGTTCGCGGGGCTTGCTGTTGACGTCAACGAAGTCGCCTACTCGCGAGGTGTCGTGGTTGCTGAGGAAGATTGTGGGATTCACACCGGAATCCTTGTAGCCGCGTGTGGCGGCATCGCTTGAGAGGAACTTGCCTATTGAACCTACGCCAGAGCCGAGATTAACGAGAATGTCCTTGCCATCGAAGTCCATGACGCTCTTGAGACCATCCTGCTGAGTGGTGGTGATTCTGTCGGCAGAAGTCCAGTCCTCGCCTACCATATAGCCGAGAGTGCCCCACTGTTCGCCGCGGTCCCTGCGTTCCTGCGCCACGGCCTCCACCTCGTTGCGGAGATCATACCAATAGTTGTGTCCCCCCTGGTAGACCTGATAACACTGGTCGAGACGCCAGCCGTCGACACCACGGTTCATCCAGTAGCGCACAACCTCCTTAAAATAATCAAGAGAGCCGGGGAACTGTATATTGCCCGATTCGGAGCCGCGCACGTTGGGAGTGCCGTCTTGCGTGGATATCAACTTACCGCTCGGCGAAGCCTGGTTCACACCGCCGTGATGACCGAACACACCGTCGAGAATAACATAGATGCCCTTCTCGTGTGCCTTTCTGATGAGTTCGTCGAATTCATCTTCCGTACCGAATTTGGGGTCTACCTTGAAATAATTGGTGCAGAAATATCCGGTGGCCTGGAGTTTCTCGCCACCCTGTCCGTTGGTGGAATCGAATATAGGTGTCATCCAGATGGCGTTCATGCCGAGGTCCTTTATATAGTCGAGCGAGTTGATGATGCCGCGGAGGTTTCCGTTCTTGCGGTGTCCTTCGGGACCCCACATGTCGCTATATCCTGACGCACCGCCTTCGCCATGCTGGAAAGAACCCACCATTATCTGATAGATGGAGAGCTCGCGCCAATCGCCGGAAAGGCTATAGACGGGCTGCGAATCGTCGCGGGTGAACGTACTGCTGTAGTCGGCTGTGCCGGCACTGTTGGATGCGGTGATTGTAAACGTTCCGTTCTCGTTTTCGGCGAGATAGTCGCTCACCTTAAGAGTGGTGGTGCCATTGCCGAGCGTCACTTTCTTATTGTTGAAAGAACCGGAAATCGAAGTGGCTTCATGGTCGATGGTCACGGTGATTATGCCGGAGCCCATGACTGTGCCGCCGTCAGGGTATACGGATACCGCAGGCTTCTGCGGGCCGTAGGATACCTGGCTGTGGCTGCCGTCGGATTTATAGGTGTGGCCGTTGACATACTCAAGATCGCGGTTGCCGGCCCTATCTCCGCCATTATTGCTGAAAATGATCTTAGTGGGCACCTTGCCCTTGGGAGCCTCCCAATAGAGTACACCGTTCTTCGCGGTCATCGCGTCGCCGGGCCAGTTGCTGTTGGCACAACAGTTCCCGGTGTCGTTCCAGGCCCAGACCTTCACGTCCCAGTTTTTGTCGTTGACGAAGTAAACGTAAGATTTATCATTATCATCATCATCCGGGTTCTCGCCCTGCTTTTGGGTATAGGTGAAGCTCTTCAGTTCGGTTCCACTCTCATTAGCGGCATATGTGCGCAGTGTGGTGGTTTTGGTGAAAGTCAGCGGTGAACTGTAGCGAGCGGAAGCCGTAGAAGGAGTCGAGCCGTCGATGGTATAGTAGATATCGGTGGCGGGAGTCACGGAGAGTGTCACCGTGATGTTGTCGGTAAACGTGGTGCCGTCGGCAGGGTTGGCCGTAACCACCGGCTTTGCCGGCACGGGAGGTGTCGGAGGCGTCGGAGGTGTCGGAGGCGTCTGACCATTGAAAGTGCCATATTCCTCGATGAGGAGCACCGGACCGGATGCTGTCATCGTAACGCTGCCGCCACTTACCACAGCCGTAGTGGCCATATTGTAGCCGTCCATCACCTTCGTACCATCGGCAAAAAGATCACCGGTATTTACAGTGTAAGAGCGGCCTGACTGCGTGTTGAGACGTATCACCACAGAGTTGCTGAATCCGTTTTCCGAGAACTTACGACCGTAAGTGTCGCTGCCAAGATTAGACTGCACGCCGGCACCCACGGCCGGATTGCGGCGGCGGAATTGGCCGATTTTCTGCCAGTGCAGATTCACGTCATTGCCTACGGCATCCCAGTTGAAGTCGCCGCGGGTGGCCATACCGGCGTCACCCTTGCCGTCGACAGTTGGGCGCGAGGTCTCGTCGCCGTAATATATCTGGGCGCCACCGGGGCAGAGAAGCAGCATGGTCGCCACTTTCTTTTGGTCGCCGGGACGATGAAGGCCGG
This sequence comes from Bacteroidales bacterium, assembly GCA_004553095.1. Lineage (GTDB taxonomy): Bacteria > Bacteroidota > Bacteroidia > Bacteroidales > Muribaculaceae > Lepagella. Next base: position 12,256 of record SFMJ01000074.1, on the reverse strand, counting down.
TGTCGTGACTCGAAACATAGTTGAGCACCTCATGGCCGTTGCTGCCGTTACAGAAACCGGAGTAATATTCCCAATCGGATATCGTTGGTGTACGACCCGAACCACCCTCCGTGCCGTTGAAGGCAAAATTGATCATCGAGTCGAAGCCGCCCTGAGTGAAGTAGCCCGTATCGCCATGACTCCAGCTGAAGCATTCGCCGGTCATCCAGAAATCATTTGTCCAGTTTTTGGCATATTCGTCGGCGCGATCGCTTTGGCGCCATGCCTCGAGGGCACTCTTACATGCGTTTTTAAGCTGATTCCAGCGTGAGAGTTCCACGTGCTTGGCGGTGTCGCAACGGAATCCGTCGATTCCGAAATATTCCACCCAGGCAGCGAGCCAATTGATGAGATAGTCGGCGGGAGCTCCCTTGCCGCTTACACGCCAGTCGTCGATGTTTGGCAGGCGATAGTTGTCGTAGTCGCCGCCCTTCTCGCTGTTCCACTTTTGCTGGAGGAAGGGGGGAATATCAACTGCCTGTGTGCGTTCGGTCACGACGTCGGGCAGTCCGGCCAGCGACATTGTCTTGTCGTCGCCTCCGGGCACCACATATCCTACCGTAGTTCCCCAAGGACGGTCGCCGAAGGCTCTTACCCACGGGCCCCACCAGTTGCCCCATTTACCCTGCGTGTCGGCGTTGAAGCTTACCTCGTTGTCGCCCCACATCGTAAATTTTCCGCTCGAGGGGAGCCAGCCGGCCGTAGCCTCGCCGTTGATATTGCCGAAGTCATAGTCGAGACAGTCGTCGAGCGAGGCGTATCCGGTATGGTTGAGCACGATGTCCATCACCACACGTATTCCGCGGCGGTGCGCCTCGGTCACGAAATTGCGCATATCCTCGATTGTGCCCATGTTTCGGTCCATGTAGGTCCAGTCGAGCGTATAATAACCGTGGAATGCGTAGTGGGCGAAGGCATCGTTCTTACCTCCGGTCCAGCCGTGCATCTGCTCGTAAGGGGCGGTGATCCAGATTGCGTTCACTCCAAGATCGTCGAGGTAATCGAGCTTTTCGGTTAGACCCTTGATGTCGCCGCCATGGAATGTAGCCACATTAGAACCCCCGGCCGTCTTATGGCGGTGGTAGCTCTCGTCGTTGGATGTGTCACCGTTGTAGAAACGGTCGGTCAGCACGAAATAAATATTGGCATTCTTCCAGGTGAAATAGTCCTGACGCACCACCTCCGGGGTCTTCAGCGAGATTGTATAGACCGCGGTCTCATCGCCGTTCTTCACGGTGTAGGTAATCACATTCTCCCCGCCCCGTAGCGAACCGAGCGTATGGTTGGAATATGTTGTGCCGTTGATGGAGATATCCACCGTGGCGTCTTTGGAGGCCGGGGCCGCCGAGAAAGTGGCTATGGAAGCGGCATCCTCGCCGAGTTCGATTTCATAGTTTCTTGTGGCCGGATTGAAGTCGGGAATCACGTTGACTCCTCCCACTTTTACCTCAAGACGATTGAGGGTGGCATCTGTCGCGGCCATGCCGTTGACTCCGGACGCTGCGAGAAGTGTCATTGCAGCCCACAGAGTGCGAAATTTACAAATATGTGTCATTATTATCTTACTTGTGGAAATCCGGTTATTACTTCTTGTTGACTTTAAATGAATAGCTGCGTCCGTCGGCAGTGACCGCATTAAGCAGGTATATGCCGGAACTGAGGTCGCCGGCCGACACTGTGGTCTCGCAGTTGTCCTTGCAGTCGGCAGTCAGAATCAGTGCACCACCGAGGGAGTAGAGCGAAACACTGCGGAGAGGAGCCGATGAAGACACGCGTATGCTCTCCACGAACGGGTTCGGGCCGACATTGATGCGGAAATTGCCGTCATCGGCCAGGTCCTCTACACCGGATAAGATGTCATAAAACGTCAAGGGTAGAATGTTTTCCTGATTGCTAAGGTCGCGCAGAACCGGGTAGCATTTCTTGCCCTCCGTAATCCATTCCCACACGTTGTCGAAGTCCCAGTTGGTGATGGAGCTGAACGATGAGAAGTCTGCAAGATAGTCGGCAGAATGCTGTGTGGCATTATCTCCGTGAAGTGATTCGCTTGTGGCGATTTTGTCCCAACTATGGTTGTTGTTCGATTGGTTGCGGGCGTTGTTGTTGCCGCCGAAACGCGCCGTATAGTCATACATGCCGCTTACCTTGCCGTTGATGGCCACTGAATTACTTATGGTTCCGTAGTTGGCGCCCACGATACCTCCCACATAATCCTTACCGTGGATTTCGCCGGTGGCATACACGTTGCGCACAGTGCCGGAGTTCTTGCCCACGATACCTCCGGTGGCATAGTCGTCGGTATTGTCCACCTTCACGCCCGCATAGCAGTCGGTGATAGTGGAGGCGACATTCTCGCCAACGAATCCTCCCACGCAGATTGAGCTTCCGGTCACCTCTCCTGTGGCGAAACAGCGCTCGATTTTTGAGTTCACGGCCTTGCCCACGAGAATACCCACATGGTTCATGCCCGACACATTGGCGTTAATCACTCCGAGATTTATGATTTCGGCGCCGTTTGTCGCGGCGAAGAGTCCGCATGCCGAACCATACGAGTTATCGGTAAGATTGAGATTTGTCAGGCTGTGGCCCGCTCCGTCGAAATGGCCTTTATAGGGGTTACCTACGCTTCCTATGGGGCTCATCAGTGTCGATGCATCGATATCGGCATCAAGACGCACGAAGACATCGGAAGTCCAGTCGCGGGAGTCAGTGGAGAACTGAGCGAGGTGGGCCGAAGTGGAGAGAATGTAAGGATTCTCCTTGGTTCCCTCGCCACCGCCGTAGGCATCGCGTCGACCCTGCTCCACATCCACGAAGAGGTCTTGAGTCTGCTGCTCGCCGTTCTTGTTCTTGGCGATGAATCCAAGCTTTGTAAGCCCGGTAATCTCGGTGTCGGTCAGACCATAAAATGCCTGAATGTCGGAAATACTGATGGTGTAGGTGCCGCCGCTTCCGCCCATACGGAATTTGTCAATGTTGACGTCATTCCAGGAGAACGGCGTTTTCTGACTTCCGTTCACACTTTCACACCACGTGTAGCAATACACTTCAGAACCCATATTCTGAGTCTGAATCGTCACTTCAAGCGCCTTGGTCGATATGGCCGGCGATGGTGTAGTCGATATGGTGGCGTTATATGTGACTGCAAATGCAGGACACACCACCGACAACACCATAAGTGTCATGGCTAATTTTTTAGGTAACATGTAAGGATAAATGATGATAAAAAAATGAAATCGGCCTGCAACCAATGCAGTCCATTCTAAAACACAAGCGCAAAATTAATAATTTTTTTTAACCATTTTTTAAATATTAAAAAATTATGTTGTAAAACATATTTTTCAAACTCGCTTTAAAAGTCAAAATCTACAAATCCATGAGTATAGAGCGCGTTCCTTAAATTTTCAGTGGTAAAATTGGAGTGGTTTCAAAAAGTTTTTATAAATTTACCATTCGGTCGCTTGCGATGCCGATTCCGGGCGGCTGTCCTGAACCCGATACTATCTCCGGATATTACCTTAGAAGATCCTCAAAATGACCCAAGATCAGACTATCGACAAGCCCAAAATATCGGTGGCTATCAACACCTATAATGCCTCTCTCCATCTTCGCAGAGTGTTGGAGAGCGTCAAGATGTTCGACGAAATCGTGGTATGTGATATGGAGAGCACCGACAATACAGTCGAAATAGCCCGCAGCAAGGGATGCAAGATCGTTACCTTCCCCAAGGGTAACTATTCTATCTGCGAGCCGGCAAGGAACTGCGCCATCCAATCAGCATCCAATAGCTGGGTGCTCGTGGTCGATGCCGACGAACTCGTCACCGACGAATTGCGCCAATACCTCTACCGACGGGTGGCTCAACCCGATTGCCCCGACGCTCTATACGTGCCGCGACGTAATATGTTCCTCGGCAAGTATATTCACTCATCGCCCGACTATCAGTTGCGACTCGTGCGTAAGGAGAAAACAGACTGGCCGGCGGTGATCCATCGCCCTCCGGTCGTCGATGGCGTCATCGGCAGAATCCCCGCCAACCTCCATCGTGTATGCCTCATGCACCTCGATGATGCCTGCATCTCCGACCGCATCAACAAACTCAACCGTTATACCGACTACGAAGTCGGCAAACGTATCAATAAGAAATATGGCTATCTCTCCATCCTCTGCCGACCCATCTGGTTCTTCATCCGCTCTTTCATCTTCCAAGGGGGATTCAGAGATGGCAAGCGTGGTCTCCTCAAGTCATATTTCGACAGCATCTACCAAGTCTCTCTAATGGCGAAAGTCTTAGAACAGGATAGTAATAAGTGACGATTATCGCGAACATGCCGACTTCATCGAGTCGATAGCACAACGTTTTCACAGCCTCGGAGTCGTAATCTACAAGGCTCGTAACGAGGTGCGTAAGATCGAACATGAGGAGAAGACATACGTGGCAAAGAGATTTCACAACAATGGCATTTTCAAGCAGATAATACGATCGCTCACCCTGAGCAAGGGTAAACGATCGTATGTCAACGCCATCCATCTTTGTCTCAACGACATCCCCACCCCTCGGCCCATCGCCTATATCGAGATTAGGACGCGGCTCGGACTCGTAAGAGAATCTTATTACATCTGTGAATACTCCGATATGGATGCCATCGAAGATGGGCTCAACGAGCAGGGAGATTTCAACCGGCCGCTCACCCAAGCCCTCGCCCGCTTCGTCGCTGACATACACCGCAAGGGGGTGATCCATCACGACCTCAACTCCACCAACATCCGTTATGAAGCCCGGGGCGATAAATATCATTTCTCACTGATCGACCTCAACAGGATGAGATTCCATACGCCTCCCCTCTCGCTCGACAGATGTCTCGACGACACCACCCGATTCTCTTGTCTCTCCGAGATGTATCGTTATTTCATCAAGCACTATTTGGACGCTCGGGGATTGCCGCCGCAACTCTTCGACCATGCCATAAAAATAAAACAACGACACGACCGGGCATGGACAAGACGCAAGACATTCTCTCGCCATCTCAAACGATTGTTTCGCTCTCACCTATAGCACCCCCTCCGACCATGATTCCCAAAACCATCCACTATTGCTGGTTTGGCAGAAAGCCAAAACCTGAAAATGTTGAGGCATATATAGCCACCTGGCGAGCGGCAATGCCCGACTATGATATCATAGAATGGAACGAAGATAACTTCGACATCGACTTCTGCGACTATTCCCGCGAAGCATACGCCACTCGCAACTTTGCATTTGTCGCCGATGTGTGTCGACTCAAGGTGCTTTACGAACATGGTGGCATATACCTTGACACCGACATCGAAGTGCTCCGACCCTTCGATCCATATCTCCATCATCGCTCTTTCTGCGGATATGAAAACAGATGGATCGGCACCGGCGTCATCGGCGCTGAGATGGGGTGCCACTGGATCGGTATCTTCTTAGACTACTACCGGACCACACACTTCATCGACATCTTCGGACACGCTGTCAGAAAATCCAACACCCGACTCCTCACCACGCTGATTATGCCGAAGATCCAAGAAGATCAGCGCCCGGAGATATACCCTATCGACTACTTCTGCGCCAAGAACTGGGAGACCCACGAATTAGCCGTCACCCCCAACACGGTAAGCATCCACCACTACGCCTGCAGCTGGGCAAAGAAAGATCGTTCACTGTTGGCTCGTCTACGCATGCGTCTGCAAGGACTACACATTCGCTACTTTTCCCGACCGAGTCATTAGAGCGCGTTCCTTTTGTTTTATCGCGCAGTTTTTGTAAATTTGTGTTAATTATTTCGGTAAAATTGTTTTTATAGGATCACATTTTGTTATGACAACTAACCGCTTACACATCATGCGTTGGGCGATCGGGCTGCGGACTCGGCTTCGTCTATCGGCGGCAGGATGGATCTTCCTACTGGTGTTCGTAGCATTTCTGCCGGCATTGGCTCTGCGCGACTTCACACCCGACAATGAATTGCGCTATCTGAGCATCGCCGATGAGGCGATCTCCTCCGGGTCGGTGTTCTGCTTCACCAACCATGGTGCCATATATGCCGACAAGCCCCCACTCTATCTCTGGATCACGATGTTGGGACGTCTGCTGTTCGGCAATAATTGTATGTTCTTCTTGGGGCTTTTCTCACTCGTGCCTATGCTATTAGTGGGTAAGATCATGAATGATTGGGTCCGCCCCTATCTTAGTCCGCAAGCACGTCGTTGCGCACTATTGATGCTCTTCACTTGCGGCTATTTCCCCTTCTTGGGATTAACGCTACGCATGGATATGCTGATGACCCTCTTCATCGTGCTCGCCCTTCGCGAAATCTATCGCATGACCACTTCGAGCGTGACGACGAGGCAGAATGCTCTGCTCGGTGTCTACCTCTTCGCCGGGCTCTTCACCAAAGGGCCATTGGGAGTGCTGATACCCCTCTTGGCGACAATCCTCTTCCTGCTATGGCAGCGCCGCCTCGGCTCTTTCTTCCGAATTTGGGGCTTGGCTACATGGAGTGTGCTAATAGGCGGGTGTATGCTATGGTGGGGAGCCGTATATTTGGAATGGGGCAATGCCGACTATCTCAACAACCTCCTCTTCCATCAGACCATCGACCGAGCATCACAAGCCTTCACCCATGCCCGCCCGTGGTGGTATTATATAGTGGCAATGTGGTATGTCATGGCACCCTGGTCGCTTATGTTCGCCTGGTTGATGATCCGTAGACACCATGCCGTAGTCTCGTCTGCCATCCGCCGGATACTCTTCGCCACCTTCGCAGTGACACTGATCTCACTCTCCTGCTTCAGTTCTAAGTTGCAGGTTTACCTATTGCCTGCCATCCCATTTGTGGTCTACCTGGGTGCCTTGCTGATCGACGACCTCAGGCGAAGCCGAATAGTGAGGATCATCGACCGCATCGCTCTGACCTTGATCGGCATTATCTTCATCGCCGGATGCCTTCTACCCCTCGCCAATCCACATATCGGCTACGGCTCAGTGTGTCGTGAGATCGAGGCGCTACACCCCGAGGCGGTATATGTCGATAGCAACGTGAGACGCGGAGAAAATATCGACGCATACTTCACAATTCCCGTAACAGTAGTAAATTCATCTGATCCCGACTTCCAACAGCCTGCCAACACAGTGCTGATCTTAAAAGGAGAGAAGGGTAAAAAGATAACCTATAAATATAAAGCAAAATGAACGCAACATTCCAATATGAACTAACCATCATCGTCCCCATCTACAACGAAGAGGATAACGCCCGGGCACTCGAGCAGCGACTTGGCGACTACCTTCCGACAGCGACACGCCCTGCCTGCGTCTTGTTTGTCAACGATGGGTCGAAAGACTCTTCCGAGCGACTCATCGCCGAGATATGTTCTCGCCATCAAGATATGTTCTACATCTCATTTGAGAAGAACTGTGGGCTTAGTGCCGCCATCAAAGCGGGTATCGATGCCGCCGAGTCCCCCTTGGTGGGATATATAGATGCCGACCTTCAGACAGCGCCCGAAGACTTCAACCTGCTGCTCCCCTACGCCGACGAATATGAACTGGTGATGGGTATTCGTGCCAACCGCAAGGATAGCGGTTTCAAGAAGATACAGAGTCGGATAGCCAACTCCTTCCGTCGCTTCATGACGGGCGACGATGCCGTCGACACCGGTTGTCCGCTGAAGATCCTCCACACAGATGTGGCGAAGCGGATCCCGATGTTCACCGGGATGCACCGATTCTTGCCCGCCCTGGTAGGGCTGCAAGAGGGGAAAGTAAAGCAAGTGCCCGTGCGCCACTTCCCGCGCACTGCCGGCGTCTCAAAATTCTCATTGCGCAATCGTCTGATAGGCCCGACCATGGATTGCTTCGCCTTCCGCTGGATGCGCCCCCGCTGGTACAACTACCGAATCGGCAAAACCAACCTAAAATAAAAATTAAGAGCGCGTTCCTTTAGAGCGCGTTCCTTTAGAGCGCGTTCCTTAAATTTTTAGGTTCGAAAAATTTTGGTGGTTTGGGGAAATGTTTCTATATTTGCGGTCGAAAGGCGTCTCTATTGGCCGGAGGGCTGATGGTCGGATGAGGTAATCTTCTCATCGACAAGAGATTAAAAGGGAATCCGGTGGAAATCCGGAACAGTACCCGCTGCTGTAAGTCCCATCTGTGGGAAGCCGATTTTTATGTCATTGCTCCATGGCGAGTGAGAAGGCACGGCATTCTCGGGATAAGTCAGAAGACCTTCCTTTCGACATATCGAACGTCAAGCCTGCGGGACTATAGGCGACATGACGACACGATCCTACCTGATGGCGACATAAGCCGGAGGGTGTGCGATCGCCGATCGTTGTTATGATGGTATAGACTCTTTCTATATCCCTCTATGGAATCCGCTGCGCTTGTCTGTTCGAAGACAGGCGTTTTTTGTTTAGAGCTCTTATACCATCATTCTAACGATGAAGTTTAAAGCAATACTGCCGGCATTGATCGCGGGTGTCGTGATGCCATTGTTCTGCCACGCCGAGGAGGAAGTCGACTCAATAACTCATCAACTCGATGAGTTGGAAGTCACAGCGTCTCATCGTCCCCTCGCCACCTCCCAGGAACTTTCGGGAGTCGAGTTGCAGAAATTATCGTCCACTTCGATCGCCGATGCACTGAAATATTTTGCCGGAGTCCAAATCAAGGATTACGGCGGCTTGGGAGGTCTGAAGACGGTCAATGTCAGATCGCTCGGCTCGCAACATGTCGGCGTATATATCGACGGTATACGTATCAACAATGCCCAGAACGGCACAGTCGATCTGGGGAAATATTCCCTTTCGACCCTCGAATCGGTATCGCTCTATAATGCCAACCGATTGGAGCAATGCCAGTCGGCATCGGAATATTCATCGGGAGCCACAATCTATCTTCGGACACGCCGTCCGCAATGCGACTCCCTCACCCTGCTCGCCGGAGGAGGCTCATTCAATACTTGGCGCGCCCGCATCAATGCCCAATTCTGCCGCCGCGGTTGGAGCGGTTTCTTGGATGGCGAGTTCCTCGACTCGAAGGGCAATTATCCCTTCCGCTATCACTCCGAATATGAAGACACCACCGGACGCCGTACCAACTCCGACATCCGCTACTATCGCGCCGAAGCCGCCCTCTTCAAAGGGGGCTTCTCCTCCCACGCCTACCTCTACCTATCGCGCCGTGGGTGCCCCGGTGGCATCGTGCGACGCCTCTCCGACAAGTATGTCAATGTCGGCAGAGAGTGGGACACCGATATGTTCGTCCAAGCCTCCTACGATCTCCCATTCGGCGCCATCCATCGCATGCGCTTCAACCTCAAATATTCCCACGAATATCTGAGATATAACACCGATTATCCCGAAAACCAGAATACCATCCGCTCCGACACCCACTATTATCAGGATGATGCATACGCCTCAGTGGCATACGCCCTCCATCCCCTCTCATGGCTCTCGTTCAATGTGAGTTACGACGCCCGCATGTCGTGGCTCACAGCCGATGTCAAGAACTTCTCGGCAGTGCGTCGTCTCGATCAGAAGGGTGTGATAGCCGCCGAAATCGACTGGCACGACCTGCGTCTCGCCGCCTCACTCCTCTACCAGCATTATCGCGACCATACACGCGTCAAAGCGGGTGCCGCCGACCCTCTGAGCCGATTTACCCCCGCCGTGACATTAGGATACTCATTCCGCGGCTTTGCCGTCAGGGCCTGGTATAAATGCATCTTCCGCGCCCCGACCCTCAACGACCTCTACTACACCCGCGCCGGCAATCGCAACCTCCTCCCCGAATATACCAAGCAGTGGGATCTCGGCCTGGAATATCATTACGACGACAGCCACTGGCAGGCAGCAGCCCAAGCCGACCTATATATCAATCATATCGACAACCGCATCGTATGCCTCCCTCTAAAGGGGACCTACACATGGTCGATGATGAACTATGGCAAGACCTACTGCCGCGGTCTCAACGCCACCCTCTCCGGCAGATATAACATCAAAGATTTCTACCTCTCACTCCTCGCCTCGCTGACCTGGCAGAAAGATCTCAACCGCACCAACCCCGACGATCCCGACACCTACAACCGCCCGATATGCTACTCCCCTACCCTATCCTACGGCATCACCGGCATCGTGGGTTGGCGCAACTATTCGATCACCATATCCGACCTGCATGTCTCAAGCCGTATGTGGTCGTATGCTGACCCGCAAGATGTGTTGGCCCCTTACAATAATATCGACCTCAAGATCATGGGATCCTACCGATGGTTCACCGTATCACTCGAGATCAACGACCTGCTCGACGAGCAGTATGAGCATATTCCTCGTTATCCTATGCCGGGTCGACAATTCACAGCAACCATTTCATTCTCAATATAATAACCTATCTGATATAATAATGAAAAAAATTACCTTACGGACGTTAACTGTGCTGCTGATGGCTTTATTAGCACGGACTCCACTCCCTGCCAAGGAGAGTCTCATCGTGGTGAACGAAGGGTCGTGGCAGTCGGACAATGGCCGACTTTCCTATTTCGAAGATGACCACGTGGTGAGCAACCAATGGTTTCGCGACGTGAATGGTTATAAACTTGGAGATACTCCCCAGGATATCATCCGGGTGAAGGAGAATTTGATAGCTATTTCGGTTAATTGGTCGAACATCATCCAATTCATCGACGAAGAGGGCAAGGCTGTGGGATGCACCGAAGATGTTCCCAACAATCGCCGCCTTGCCACCGACGGCACCTACCTCTACGTCACCTCCTACGGCCATGAATGTTCCACCACTGCCGGGACAAAGACCTTCACACGCGGTTTTGTGGCAAAAATCGACGCCACAACGTTCAAGACCGTCGACGCCGTGGAGGTGGGCTACGAACCGGAGGGTATCGCCTACTACAACGGTTCCCTATTCGTCGCCAACACCGGTGGATATGCCTATCAAGAAGATCATGACTACGAATCGACGGTAAGCGTGATCGACGCCGCCACCATGCAGGTGACACGCACTGTCGACACCGGACAGATCAACCTCTACAGCGGTATGTCGATCAGCGGCAAGTATCTCTGCTTTTCATCGCCGGGCGATTATTACACCATCTCTGCCGCCACTATCATCTTCGACTGTGAAGCCGCCCTCGCAGGCAAGAGCGACAGCGAATGTTTCGTGCGACTCGACTACCCCGGCACCTACAACTGCAAGTCTCGCGACTCGGAGTTCTATGTTATCGGCTCCACATTCTCCTATGTCACGTATCAAAACGAACTCTCATTCCTCGCCATCGACCCCGAGGCTGTGATGGCATCCGGAGGTTCTGAGGGTGTCTCCGAAGATGCCCTCCCCGGCACGATGGTAAGCGACATGAGTTCGATGACTGCTCCTTACGGCATTTATGTTAATCCATATACCGGATATATCTATGCCTCCGATGCCAAGGAATATGCCACTGCCGGCGACCTGTGGCAATGGAGCCCCGAGGGTGAATATCTGGGCAAATATCAAATGTATCTCTGCCCCGGACATTTCTTGGCACTCGATCCGCAAAATGGCAGCGGCGTGGATGGCATCCACCTCAGCAACGGCGAAGAGACCGACGATGCCATCTATGATCTGCAGGGCATCCGCGTGACTCGCCCCTTGGATGGAGAGATCTACATCCGCGACGGCAAGAAATTCATCTATCACAAGAATACTTTCTTAAAATAAGATCAAGGTATGAAATACTTTCTGTTTATCGAAAGATGGGTCATCATCCTCTTCGCAGTGGTTGCTTCTATTGCCGGTGCGGCTACCGCAGTGGCTGATACCGGTTCGATCGCAGTGAGTGTCGATGTTCCCGAAGAGGCAACATTCACCCTCGCTGTCAAGAGCCGGCATTATGTCGACTTCGATCCGGTCGATCCGACAGAGATTACAACGCAAGATGGCACCAAGACCCTCCGCTATGCGCTGACATCGGGCAAAGTCTACAACTATCGTACCTCCATGCCCGAGAAATTGACCCAAGCCGGATACTTCACCGCCGGAACATCCGGCATCACCACCCTGCAATTTGCCCCCTCCGACTATGAGGCAATCTCCCCAAAGATGATATGCCACAGTGTTGAGTCAAATCATGGATATGAGACCGGGGATATCTATCTTAACATCAATCCACGAGGTCACTTGGTGATGGGTGTCGACGAGGTCTAT
>SFMJ01000073.1 GCA_004553095.1 Bacteroidales bacterium | reverse complement strand
GTCGCTCCTGCAGTGTTCCAAGGCATAACCGATACAATACTTGATGAAATCTTCGGCAAGGTCCATATTGTCGTTGATGTCGAAGAATGCCACTTCAGGTTCTATCATCCAGAACTCGGAGAGGTGGCGCGGAGTATTGGAGTTTTCGGCGCGGAAAGTAGGGCCGAAGGTGTAGATACGCCCCAGAGCGGTGGCTCCGAGCTCACCTTCGAGCTGACCTGACACTGTGAGGGAGGCCATCTTGCCGAAGAAGTCTTGCGAATAGTCTACGTGTCCCTCCTCATCCTTGGGGAGCTGCTCGAGGGGGAGTGTGGTGACCTGGAATTGAGCACCGGCACCCTCACAGTCGGAGGCTGTGATCAGCGGAGTGTGGAAGTAATAGAAACCACGATCGTTGAAGAACTGATGGATGGCGAATGCCAAGGCATGACGGATGCGAAGCACGGCACCGAAGGTGTTGGTGCGAGGACGCAAGTGAGCCTTCTCGCGGAGGAATTCCAAGGTGTGACCCTTCTTCTGCAGAGGATAGGTCAGCGGATCGGCAGTGCCATATACATGGAGAGATTCGGCTTGAACCTCCACGGCTTGACCCTTGCCTTGCGATGCCACTAATGTGCCATGCACGCAGATGCTTGAGCCGGTGGTGACGGCACGCAGATCATCCTCGCTAAACTTCTGGAGGTCGAATACGACCTGAAGGTTGGTGATGGTGCTACCATCGTTGAGCGCAACAAATTGCACATGCTTGTTGCCACGACGAGTACGCACCCATCCCCTCACGTCGACACTCTTGTCGACGAAATCGGCGGAGCCGGCGAGCAGCTCCTTTATGGTGTATTTGCTAATTTTTCCCATATCTTAATTATTCAAAAGCGCCCATGCGCAGATAGTTAACTTCTTCTTGTGTGAGATAGCGCCAGTGGCCACGCGGCAGATTTTTCTTGGTGAGGCCGGCGAAGTATACACGGTCGAGTTTCACCACGCGATAACCGAGGTGCTCGAAGATACGACGCACGATACGGTTGCGACCGCTGTGGATCTCGATGCCTGCCTGGTTGCGCTCGTCGCTGACGTAGGAGATAGCATCTGCATGGATCTCTCCATCTTCGAGTTCGATGCCATCGGCGATGCGTTGCATATCCTCTTCGGCGATGTCGCGGTCGGTCCAGACATGATATATTTTCTTCTTCACGAATTTGGGGTGAGTGAGCTTGGAGGCGAGGTCTCCATCGTTGGTGAGCAGGAGCACGCCGGTGGTGTTGCGGTCAAGACGACCCACGGGATAGATTCGCTCTTCGCAAGCATTCTTGACAATGTCGAGCACGGTGGTGCGTCCGTTGGGATCGTCGCTTGTGGTGACACAGTCTTTGGGCTTATTGAGGAGGACGTAGCATTTGCGTTCGGGAGTTATGACCTTGCCGTCATATTCCACGACGTCGCTACGGCTGATCTTGGAGCCGAGTTCGGTCACTACTTCTCCATTTACCTTCACCAGGCCGCCGGTGATATATTCATCAGCTTCGCGACGCGAGCAGATGCCGGCGTTGGCCATAAACTTATTGAGGCGAATTTCTTCATTCGGATCGATGTCGTCGAGTACGTAGTCGATCTGTTTGGGACGTGGAGTGAATTTGGCAGCCTGATTGTTTTTCCAGTTTTGCTTGCCGGGGCGATTGAAGTTACCCTGTTGGGGGCGTTGCTGACGGCCTTGATTGTTGAAGCCGCCACCCTGCTGGCGATGCTGGAAGCCACCCTGCTGGGGACGCTGCTGATAGCCACCCTGCTGACGTTGTTGGTAGCCACCCTGCTGACGAGGCTGATAGCCACCCTGCTGACGAGGCTGATAGCCACCCTGCTGGCGAGGCTGGTAGCCACCCTGCTGACGAGGTTGGTAACCACCCTGCTGACGGGGCTGATAGCCACCTTGCTGACGGGGCTGGTAACCACCCTGCTGACGAGGCTGGTAACCACCCTGCATAGGCTTTTGTTCATTAGCCATGTCTGAATCCTGATTGGGAGAATAGCCGGATTGAGGACGGGGCTGATAGGGACGAGGCTGATAAGCGCCTTGGCGTTGCTGGTAAGGACGCTGCTGATACCCACCCTGGCGGGGCTGATAGCCACCCTGCTGACGGGGCTGGTAGCCACCCTGCTGACGGGGCTGATAGCCATAGCTTCTCTGCTGATAGCCTGAGTTTTCCGGATGACCGTCCATATCAGACTGAGAAGAAGGGTAATTCACTTTTTCATAGCGGTTTTCATGATCTGCATTGTCTGCAGGGAGACCGAAGGGCTGAATGCCGATGCGGGGTCTTTTCGGTTTTTTTGACTCTTCCATACTTGTAATGAGACTTCCCTCAACATCTCTGCTGTGGGCGATTTTTATGGGATATCGTCACATCCCGGATTGTTACAATTGATTCAACTATGTTAATAAAAATAAGAAATTGCAAAACTAATTACTATAACAAATAAGAGTTACCTGTTATTAATAACGTGCAAATATAGTCATTTTTTTGAGAATAAGCAAAGAAAAAGCAAAAAACTGATGCCGATTAGAGCGCGACACCATTATTATAGAGCCATTCCGGAGCAATATCAGCGTCATTAGCCCCAAAAGCACTATTGTTAACATATTATAATCTTACACCCCTCCACAATCACTTTGTTAAATTGTGTTAATTTTGAAAAAAATATTTTATGTTTTACAACATTGTTTTAAAAATGTTTTGTAATTTTGCATTGAGTTTTTCATGGTATTAGATTTTAAGGTTAACGCAAGATTGGTTGTCGGGATGACAATCAATTTTTTTATACCCCTACTTCAGATTTTTTTGAAAATATTTTATCAAAGTTAACTTCTTGATTAACTTTGATAAAACATATAAGAGCGCTCTAAAACAGGAAATTGGGGGTGGTCAAATTGCGGTTTGACTCACCCCCTCTCAATAAACAGCGAACCTTAGCCGAAGTATTTACTTCAGAGGTTTTATGTCGAGTTTAACCGGACGGATCATATTCTCGGGTGCGAGAATAGTGTCGAGGTCTTCCTTGCTCAAGATGCCATGTTCGAGCACGAGGTCGTAGACGCTGCGGCCGGTGGCGATAGCCTCCTTGGCAATCTTGGTGGAGTTCTTATAACCGATCACAGGGTTAAGAGCGGTAACGATGCCGATAGAATTGTGAACATACTCACGGCAACGGTCAGCGTTGGCAGTGATGCCCTCAACGCAGTTGACGCGAAGAGTCTCAAAACCATTGATCAGGATATCGATAGATTCGAAATTGCACTGAGCGGTGACAGGCTCCATGGCGTTGAGTTCCATCTGAGCAGCTTCAGAAGCCATAGTAACACACATATCATTACCGATGACCTTGAAGCAGATCTGGCTCATCACCTCGGGGATAACGGGGTTGACCTTACCGGGCATGATCGAGCTGCCGGGTTGACGAGCGGGGAGGTTGATTTCTCCCAAGCCGCAGCGGGGGCCGCTGGCGAGGAGACGGAGGTCATTGCTGATCTTGCTTACCTTAGTGGCGATACGCTTCAGAGCCGAAGCATAGCCCACCATAGCGGAAGTGTCGGAAGTGATGCCCACCAAGTCGCGAGCCAGGGTGATGTTCCAGCCGGTGATCTTGGCGAGTGCAGCCACACACTTCTCGGCATAGCCCGGTTCGGCGCAGATACCTGTACCGATGGCAGTGGCGCCCATATTGACCACGAGCAGATCGGCGGCAGCCTCATCGAGATGCTTGATTTCATCCTCGAGTACAGAAGCGAACCCATTGAAAGTCTGACCCAAAGTCATAGGCACGGCATCCTCAAGCTGAGTACGACCCATCTTGACGATATCCTTGAACTCCTCACCCTTGGCGCGGAAAGCCTCGATCAGGCGGATATAACACTCTTTGAAGCGAAGATATGCGAAATAGAGACCCAGGTGGATGCCGGTGGGATAGGCATCGTTGGTCGACTGACTGCGATTGACATGGTCGTTGGGAGAACAATAGGTATACTCGCCTCTCTTGTGACCCATGATCTCGAGGGCACGGTTGGCGATCACCTCATTGGCATTCATATTGGTAGAAGTGCCGGCACCACCCTGGATCATATCGACAGGGAAATCCTCAAGATGCTGACCCTCCATGATCTCACGACAAGCCTGAGCGATAGCATCATACTGCTCGCGAGTGAGCAGATTGAGTTCATAGTTTGCCATAGCAGCTCCCAACTTAGTGATAGCCAAACCCTTGACAAACTCAGGATAGTCACAGAGGCGGAACTTGCTGATAGAGAAATTCTCTACGCCACGCAAGGTCTGAACGCCATAAAGAGCAGACTCGGGCACATTCATTTCGCCCAATAGATCGCTCTCCACACGGAAATTGTTGCAACAATTGTGTTCCATGGATACAAAAAAATTTTTATTAGTTATAAATTTAAGGTATATTTGCAGAAAATTTGCGGATATGGTGTGCACTTCGCACAAATAGTCCGCAAATATAGTTATTAAATCTAATACCACAAAATTCGACTTCACAAAAGAGTGTCGTCACAACAGATCTAACCCATGAAAAGAATCCTACCGGCATTGGTAGCACTCGGATTGCTATGTCCGCAACAAGCCAAGGGTCAGCAAGAGACCATCAACGACTTCCGCGTCGAGGATGAGAACTCCCTGATCGAAGACATCTTCAAGGTCAAGAACAAGACCGACAAGTTCAACCTCTATCTCAACATGCATGCCGATTTCGACGCCTCCTGGACCGACGGGAAGTTTGACGAGGGAAAATTCAAATTCCAAGACCTTCGCATCGAGATGAAGGGTAACATCAACAACTGGCTGAGTTATCGCTATCGACACAAAGTCTCCTCAAGTCATAACCCCAATGAAAACATCGATGGGCTTCTGAAGAGTATCGACATCGCCGGCATCGGGCTGAAGTTCGGCAAGTGGGGTATGTTTCTGGGCAAGCAGTGCACGGTCTATGGCGGATATGAGTTTGACTACAACCCTATCGAGATCTATCAGTATTGCGACATGATCGAATATATGACCTGCTTCTTGACCGGTATCAACGTATCGTATGACCTGAACCGGAATCATCAATTCCAGGCGCAGATACTCAACGCCTTCACCGAGAAGTCGGAGCAGATGTATGGCGCCTACGAGAAGTCGAAGATGCCGATGGTCTACACATTGAACTGGAACGGCAACTTCGGCGACATCTTCTCCACCCGCTGGTCGTCGACATATATGAGCGAGACCCGAGGGAGCCATCTATGGTATTTCGCATTAGGCAATAAATTTAAGATCAGCAAAGATGCCGAGATCTTCCTCGACTGGATGTATACACGCGAGGGAGTCGACCGCAAGGGCATCATCACCGGCATCGTATCGCCCGATGGCTGGGACCGCAAGGCTGCCAAGACGGAGATCATGTCTTTTGTGTTGAGAGGCAACTATCACTTTCATCCGGCATGGAACGTATTTGCCAAACTAATGTATGAGAATGAGGGAGTCTATCGCACCAACACCATGTCGATATTGGAAGAAGAAGGGCCGGTGACACTCACCAAGGGTAAATATCGCACCGCCTTGGGATATGTCGGAGGTGTGGAATATTATCCCTTCAAAGATCGCAACCTCCACTTCTTCGCCACCTACATCGGCCGGAGCTACCTCTACACCGCCAAGGGCAAAGCATTTGGATCGAAAGACTATAACACCGACCGCTTCCAGATAGGCTTCATCTGGCAAATGCCCGTATTCTAAGAGCGCGAAAATGGGGTAGAAGATTGAGAAATATTGGAAAATTGGGGAATATGTATTAAATTTGGAAACCGTAAAGAATACTGAAAATTATTTATTCACATTATAATCATCAAAAATTTATGTTACAAGACTTATGGAACAACAATCGCATGGTGGCGATGCTCATTGCGATTCTCGTGGTGGTTGTGCCCTTCCTTGTCTACTATGCGATAGAGGCGAAGAAGAATCACCCGAAAGGACTGATTTCAGCAGCACTCTCCAACATGGGTGAGCGTTTCGGCTACTACATTATGAACGCCGTGCTCTTGCTTTTCCTATGCTCCAAGTTTGGCATTAGCGACGACTTGGCAGGCTGGATTTACGCTGTATTTTATTTCCTTATCTATGTGCTGAGCCTACCGGGCGGTATGGTGGCCGACCGATTGGGCAACTTTAAAGGCACCATTATCGCCGGTTTGATGGTAATGGCATTGGGTTATGTGATTATCTCCATTCCCGTGTTTGGCGGCAATCCGGGCGCTGTGCCCACTTGGGTGCTGGTGCTCACCTGCTTTGCGCTACTGCTGATTGCCACGGGCAATGGCTTGTTTAAGGGCAACTTGCAGGCCATTGTGGGTCAGATGTACGACAACTTTGAGGCCGAAGAAGCCAAGAAGGGTCCGGAAGCCTATAAAGTGGCAAAAACCCGCCGCGACAGTGGTTTCCAGATCTTCTATGTATTTATCAATATCGGTGGTGTGATTGCCCCGTTTGTGGCTCCCCTTTTGCGTAGCGCATTGCTCAAGATGGAAGGCTTCATCTATAATGCCGACCTTCCCCGTTTATGTCATAGTTTCCTCGAAGGCACACTCCAAGGCGAAGGTATGAACAACCTTCAAGAGCTGGCTCAAAAATCGGTGGTCGATGGCAATGTGGGCGATTTGGCAGTGTTCTGCACCAACTATTTGGAAAGTTTCAATACCGGTGTTCACTATTCATTTGTGGCATCTGCATTGGCCATGGTGGCTTCGCTGGTAATTTTCCTTGTCACCAAGAGCAAACTTCCCAACCCCGTCAAAAAAGAGAAGAAAGCAAATATTAGCACCGAGCAAGTAGCAACCGACGCCAAGGAGATCCGTCAACGCATGTTTGCCCTCTTTGCAGTGCTTGGTGTGGCAGTGTTCTTCTGGTTCTCCTTCCACCAAAACGGCCAATCGCTGTCAGTGTTTGCTCGCGACTTCTGCGACACCGAAGCCATTGCACCCGAAATCTGGCAATGCATCAACCCCTTCTTTGTGATTGTGCTCACCCCGATCATCATGATTGTGTTTGGCGCATTGGCAAAGCGAGGTAAAGAGATTTCCACTCCCAAGAAGATCGCATTAGGTATGTTCATCACCGCGTGCGCTTATTTGTTCTTGATTGGCATTTCTATAGCGAACAACTATCCTTCAGGCGAAGAATTTAAGGGACTTTCCGAAGCCTTAAAAGCCTCGATGAAGGCAGGTCCATGGGTGCTGATTGTTACTTACTTCTTCCTCACTGTGGCAGAATTGTTTATATCTCCATTGGGATTGTCGTTTGTGTCGAAGATTGCACCTCAGCATTTGCAAGGTATTTGCCAAGGTTTGTGGCTCTGTGCCACCGCTATCGGCAATCTCTTCATTGCCCTTGGTGTGACCATGCTCAATAACTTCCCGCATCAATGGCAATGTTGGGCAGTGTTTGCCGGTTTCTGCTTCTTGTCGATGGGTGTGATGCTCGGTATGCTCAAGTGGCTGGAGCGAGTTACTCAAAATTAAGAGCGATTTCTAAGCATGCAGGCTCTATGCCTCATTTGTAATTTCATAAAAAAGAGAGGCTGTGTCAAGTTCAAGTAGACACAGCCTCTCTTTTTTTATTTTTTATTGATTACTTATCCTTCTTGAGGAGATCGCGAATCTCGGTGAGGAGTTTCTCTTCTGCTGAGGGCTCGGGGGCGGGAGCAGCAGCTTCCTCTTCTTTCTTTTTCCTTGTGAGTTTCATAGCATAGCGCATAGTCACAAAGATGCAGAAAGCGATGATGAAGAAGTCGACGATATTCTGGATGAACATACCATATTTCAGGGCACATTCCTCAACCAACACGGCACCATCAGGACCCAACTTCCCCGGAGTGATAACCCATTTGAGTGATGAGAAACTGTGACCACCTGTGATTACGGAGATCAGAGGCATCAAAACATCGTTGACCAGCGAAGTGACAATCTTGCCGAAAGCACCGCCGACGATCACACCGATAGCCATGTCCACCACATTGCCCTTGAGGGCGAAAGCTTTGAAATCTTCAATAAATTTTCCCATAGGTCTGTCTGTTTATTGTTATTATTATTGTTATTTAGTCACTATTAGTTATTGTTATTGCAACTCATTGGAATGTTGCAAAGATAACGTTTTATCTTCATATTGCCAAATGACAGACATTCCGCAGAACATCCATCCGGGAGAGAAATTAT
>SFMJ01000072.1 GCA_004553095.1 Bacteroidales bacterium | reverse complement strand
CGCTGCGACTTTCAAAATCTGCTCAAAAATATCCGCCTCTACGACCCCAAAAATTTAAGGAACGCGCTCTTAATCTCCGTAAACATTCGGCGCGAACCTTTGTCATAATTTTTGAACGTGAATTAGTATGAATATATTCCTGTTGGTGGCAAGCATCTTGCTGTGGGTAGGCTCGATATGGTGTCTGTATGGGCGTCTGATCGTGGCGCCGGCATTGTCGCTCGTTGCCCTCTTCTTGCTTTCGCTGATGAGCGACAACGGCGTGCCTCTCCTCCCTATCAATGGGGTGATGCTCTCGAGTTGGTTTGCCCTCTCGCTCTTGGTGGCGGTGATATGCTATCTGCAGCCGGAGCAAATCAGCCGGCAGACTCGCGGCATGCTCTATATCATCGTGGGTGGATTCACCGGCATGGCGCTCGGCATGCTCGGCTATTCGGTCACTTCGTCGGTGTCGCTCAGATATAGTTGTATGGCTCTATCCATCGCTGCCGGCATCATCTTCGGTTTTCTGCTCTACACCTACACCCCACAGGGGCGGCAGGTGAAGCCGGGATCCGGTTTTTTCGTTAAATATCTATTAGCCAAGGGATTCCCTACGCTTGTCACGCTGATGCAGATGGGCATCGCCTTGGTGATCGCCATTGCTATGGCTAATGTAAATGCCTTATGATCAAGAGTATAAGAATGAGAAAGTTTCTAATCGCAATTATAGCCTTCTGCAGCATCCTGTCGCTGTCAGTGTCGGCTCAAACTCCCAATACTACATCCCGCTCGCAGGCTTCGCGCAATGCCGAAGCGCGTCAGCGTATCGCCAATAGCAAGGTCAAGTCGGATAGCAAACGTAAGATTAAAGTCCACAAACCGGATCTCGATTCTATCCGCCAAGAGACTCTCAATCCGAAGTCTCGATTCCATTTCCCCAAACTTCTGAAGAAGTATGAGGTCAATGACACGACGATGACCCCGGAGGAGTTCCGCTATTTCTATTTCGGGTATATGTTCCAGGAGGATTTCGACCCTTATCGCGAGTCTCCCTATCCCGGCATGATCGATCATTATCGTCAGAGCCCCACCCACACCAAGGAGGAGGCTGACACGATCGAGAAGTATGCTCGTTTGGCACTTGAGGATAATCCCTTCGATCTGCGCCAGATGAGTTTCTTGGTCCATGTGCTCAAGGAGAAGAAGAAGACGATGCGTGCCAAGATCTGGGAGTTCCGTCTTGAGAATATCCTTGGGGCTATCAAGAGCACCGGCACAGGCGATTCGACCGAGAATGCCTGGTATGTCATCTACCCTTCGCATGAATATGATATGGTGCAACTTCTTGGTTATGAGGCTGTCGATGTGAAGTGGATCGAGCCTTGTTATGACTATCTGCTGGTGCAGCCGGATGAGAATGATAAGCGGCGTCGCGATAAGAAAGCGGAGGGCTTCTATTTCAATGTGATGGTGCCGCAGGCGCAGTATGAGTTGAAGCATCCGGAGGATATGGTGGCGGCGGAGGTTGCTACCCCGACGCCGATGCCCGATGATGAGCCGGCTGAAGGTGACCCGGATGATGAACCGGCTGAAGAGTAAATCGGATTATTCTGAATTTCAGTAAGTTATTAAACCTAATATATAATAGTAAAGTTAAAAAAATGGAACAGATCGTAGGACCCGGCAAGTTTGTCGAGTATTCATATAAGGTATATGATGAAGCCACCGGCGAAGTACTCTTTGAGACTCCCCGCAACGAACCGGACAATATGGTGTTCGGAGTGTCGGTGCAGGTGGTTCCGGCATTGATGCAGTCGATGGATGGCCTGAAGGCGGGTGATAAGTTTGGCATCACCTTGCCGCCGGAGCTGGCATTTGGCCTGCGCGATGACGAGAATGTGGTAATGCTGGAGAAGGAGATCTTCATGCGCGACGGCGAGTTGGCATCGGAGGTAGCGGTTGGGGCAGTGCTCCCGATGGTTACCGGCGAAGGATATCGCGTGGTAGGCACGGTGCTGGAGATCGGCGACGAGGAGGTGAAGATGGACTTCAATCATCCCTTTGCCGGGAAGACCATCCGATATGATGGGGTAGTGGAGCGAGTACGCGAAGCGACCGAAGAGGAGAAGAACCCGAAGAGGGGCTGTGGCGGCTGTGGCGGAGGTTGCCAAGGTGGCTGCGGCAGCGATTGCAGCGAAGGCGATTGCAACTGCCAAGGCTGTTAATCTCCCACCAATCCGGAAAGAATAAAAACGACCGCAACAGGATATCATATACTGTTGCGGTCGCTTTTATGTTGCGGTGACTTTTTACGCCCAAACCCGACGTATGGATTTCAAAATAAATCAAAGTCTCGAATAACTCAAAATTATTTCAGCTCTAATTCGATGTCCTCTATTGAGGGTAGAGAACTCTTAAATTCATCCGGGATGAATTTTGTCAGTTGAAATTCAGCTACCCCGATAGGTTGCGATGATGATTCGAGAGCATACTGGGCAAGCACATTGTCTTTATCTTTGCATATCAGCAACCCGATTGTTGGGTTGTCCTGTTCGGTCTTCAGTATGTGGTTTACCGCTGTCATATAAGTTCCGAGTTGCCCAATGTCTCCAGCTCCGAATGTACCCGTCTTGACCTCGATAACACAATACGAGTGCAATTTTGTGTTATAAAACAGTAAATCAATGAATTGTTCTGTGACTCCTACTTTAAGGCGATATTCTTCACCGACATAAGCAAACCCGGAGCCAAGTTCTAAAAGGAAGCGGGAAATATTAGCCATTAATGCTTTCTTAAGTTCTCGCTCTTTATATGGTTCTGTCATTTCGGTAAAATCGAAAATATAAGGGTCTTTTGTCAATTCTTGGGCAAGGTCGCTATCAGGAGTCGGAAGAAGACGAGAAAAACTTGTCAAAGCTTTGCCTTGGCGCAAGTGTAGATTCGTGTTAATAAAAGATTTTAGCACGCTTCTTGACCACCCTTCTTCAACAATCTTATGAGCATAAAATAATGCGGTCACGGAATTGAAAAAATAATATCGTCATTTATATTGGGAGTTGTGCCAGCAACTTGTTGGCATATCTCGGTTTCAGAATTGCCAACAACTTGTTGGCAATTTGTTAGCGACTGACTATAAAGAAGATACATCTTCTTCATATATTGCAAGTTTTGTCGAGAAAAGCCATCTGCTTCCGGAATAGCAACTTTCAGATCCTGACTGAGATTCCGATAGAAACCACTGCCGTAAACATTCTCGGCATCGCGGGCTACAATGTCACGACCGAGCGACCAGTAGAAACGTAGCATCTCGCAGTTCACTCGAGTAGCAGCTTTAATTTGGCTTCGGCGGTATCTTTCTTTTAACTCCTGAATCCACCGGGAGTATTCTGCATCGGTTTTAATTAGTTTGCTCATGCTTTACTTACTTGAGACTAACCGTATGATGTAGGTTTGCCATTTTGATGGCGGCTACGGCGGCTTCGGCCCCTTTGTTGCCGAGGCAGCCACCGGCGCGGTCGAGGGCTTGCTGCTCATTGTCGACGGTCAGCACACCGAAGATTACCGGCGTTTCTCCCTTGGCATTGAGTTGGGCTGTGCCTTGCGCCACAATGTCGCAGACATAGTCGAAGTGGGGTGTATCACCCCGTATCACACACCCTATCACTATTACGGCATGATATGCCCCCGGCATGTTATTAAATCTTTTACTGCAAGCTTTATTAACTGCCAAAGCAGCGGCATTGACCAATTCGACAGTGCCGGGCACATCAAAGCGGTCAATATCGCAATCATTCACTCCGGCACGCTTTAATACGTCGATGGCTCCGTCGCGCAGAGCATGCGTTATCTTCGGATTCCACTCGGCTGTGAAGATAGCTACTCTTAGAGGTTCTTTTACCAAGACCGTCGGGATCTCAAGACTGTCACCGTTGGTGTTGAGTATTGTTGACATACTGTGTTCTAAGTGATTGTGTTTATGATAGATGGATTAATCCTCCTCGGGGGCTGCTTCGGGAGTTGCATCCGGAGTTGCCTCCGGAGTTGCATCGGGGGCTACATTCGATTTCTTTTTGCGGATGAGCTTTGCGGATTGTTGGAGTTTATCCAAGAAAGTGCGCCACATCGGTTCGTGGGCTTCGTTGGCATCGATCTGCTCGATGAGGCTGATGATCTCCTGCTCCAAGTCGATGCTTTCGAGGGCTACGGCATGAGAGAGGACGGCAGAGAGGAGACGCTTGCTGCGCGCCAGATCGCTGCGATTGTGCATCATGACACGTGCCATGTCGATGGTCATTCTCACTTCGCGTCGGCTCACACGTCCGGTGCGCTTCTTGGCGAGTTTGATAGCCTCCATATAGAACTTCACCGCGCCATGATAGTCGCCGGTCTGCGCCATCATCTCCGCCCCCTTGCGCATAGACTCTACCAGCTTGTCGGTGGCGGCAGCCACTCCTGCATTCACCTTCTCATAGAGCACGCCGGTGTTGATCTGCTGCTTGGCGAGCAAGTCGAGCGTCTTCTTGCGCGAACGAAGAATGCGGGTCGAGAGTTCCATCGCCAATATATGATATTCGTTAAATCGGTCGGCATCTATCTTGAGCAGCGGGTCAAGCATCTTGAAAATCATCTCAATCTCCTTCTCACTCTGCTTATAGTCCTTGAGCATATAGTGGGTCTCGGAGATGTCGAACATCAACCCCATCAGCAATGCGCGAAACTCGCAGTTGCTGTAATCGGGCCACTCGCGTAGGGCGCGGAGTGCCTCCACCGATTTCTTGAGTGCATCGTCATATTTCTCAGTCTCATAAAGTGCTGCGGCTTCGCTGCGAAGTGCTATTACGCCGCATGCTGTCTCATGCTCCTTGCTCCCTTCGGCAAGGTTCTTGAGGATCACCGGTAACTCTTTAAGTGTCATATCTTTGTGGTTTTTAGATGTTTCAATTTTTTATTTGCGAGATTTCTCTCCCAAGTAGCCGCCGTGATGGCGTTTGGCATACTCCTCTTTGGTGAAACCTATGGCCTTCATCACACCGACCACGAGCACGTCACCGATGACGGTCATCATCGTGGTGGAGGTGGTGGGTGTCAGTCCCAAAGGACACACCTCGGGGCTCCCTCCGGTAGAGATTACAACATCGCCCGAACGCCCCAAGAGACTCTCCGGGTTCCCTGTTATAACAATTATAGGCACTCCGGGGTTCAGCGTCCTTGCCAATTCCACAAGTTCGACGATCTCACGGGTCTTGCCACTATTGCTCAGGAGCAACAACAAGTCGTTCTTCTGCATGATGCCCAAGTCGCCATGTTGCGCCTCCGAGGGGTGTAAGAAGGTGGCGGGTGTGCCTGTCGAACTGAAGGTAGTGGCTATGTTCATCGCTATCTGTCCCGCTTTCCCCATCCCCGAGGTGATCAACTTGCCGCCTCGATGATTCACATGCTCCACGATCAGGTCGATCGCCTCTGCGTATGCGTCACTCACCGGTATGCTCATCACGGCTTCCGATTCTCTCTTGAGGATGTCGAGCATCATCTCCTTTACTTTATCTCTGTTTTCCACGATTATTCAGATTATGTTGTTCGGCCTTTTCGACCTGTTCTTTTACTTATTTATCGGGTTATGCCATGGAATGCTCCAGGGCTTGACGCCATAGATCGGGGAGTTCCACCGATTTCTGAGTCTCTCTGTCGAAACTTACCATCACTGTCTCCGCCGCCGCTTTTATCACTCCTTTGGTCTCCTCCACCAGCACCTGCTGCAACCGGAAACTCTTGTTCGAGATGCTCATGCAGCGCGTGTAGACTCTGATATCTTCACCGAAGAATATCGGACTGATGTAGCAACAATCGATGTTGGCTATCACCACGTCAACTCGCTTCCAGTCGATATTGCCATCGACGATATGTTCGAAAAATCTCGCCTTGCCCGTGTCGAAGAAGGAGAAGTAGACCGTGTTGTTGAGATGTCCGAGTATGTCGATGTCGTTAAATCTGAGTTGCAGATCTATGGAGTGAGTGAATTGTGATAATTCGGGTAGTGTATTTGGATCCATGTCTTGTTTCTTGCCGGAACGTTTTCTATTTAGAGTGCGTTTCCCGGAGGGAAGGCGCCCTATTGGTGGTTATAAGAATTTTATTTCATTGATGACGTTGCGTCCCAATTCTTCGTTGAGGATGCGGGTCAATGTAGATCGGCTCATGTTGAGTTCTTGGCGTAGCGGGGCGCTCTTGACGTAAATGGTCATGACCCCTCGCCACACGGAAGGTCTCGAGCAAAGAGCCGCGATATGCTCTCCCACCACGAGGGGCCAGATGCTGATGGCACGCGCCTCGTAGAGACGCCCGGTCATCCCCTGCTGTTCGAGAGTGCGTCGCAACACATCTCCCAGACTTTCAGCCTCTTGTCTCTCCATAGCGGGTGTGGGTTAGTTGTTTTCGTTATCTTTCGGTTCTCCACCTCTGACATCGAAACGGCCGTCGGTCACTTCGAAGAGGCGGCTCTTGGAGCGGATGCCGGAGAGGGTCTCGTCGAGGTGTTGCAGGTTGGTGTCGGTGATGAATATTTGACCGAAGTTCTCGCTGCCGCTGACTTCGTCGATGATGCGGGCCACGCGGCTTGAGTCGAGTTTGTCGAATATATCGTCGAGCAGAAGGATGGGCCGTTCGCCCCCTTTGCGTCGCAGATAGTCGTAGATGGCGAGCTTGAGGGCTATGGTGAAGGTCTTCACCTGTCCTTGGCTTCCGAGTCGCCTCATGGAGTAGTCGTCGAGTTGGGTGTAGAGGTCATCGCGATGGATCCCCGACGAGGTGTAGCCTAATGCCAGGTCTCTGCCCCTCTCGGCGTTGAGCACCTCTTGCATCGTACGGTCGTTGAGCACGCTCTTGTAGGCGAGCGAGGCTCGTTCGGCATCGCCGGAAATGCGGGTGTAGTAGCGCTCGAAGTCGGGCTGTATCTCGGCAGTCCAGTCGGCACGCGCCTGATGGATATATGCCGCCGCTTCCGACATGTTCACCTCGATCGATTCGTAGAGCAGATGGTCGGACACTCCGGCGCGGAGCATCTTGTTGCGGCTCTCCAAGGCTTTGTTGTAGCGGATGAGTCGGCTCAGATATGCTCCGTCGGCTTGCGAGATTACCACATCGATGAGTTTGCGCCTCACTTCGCCGCTGCCGGTCACTATCTCCGAGTCGGAGGGGGTGATGCTCACGATCGGGAATTTGCCGATGTGCTCCGAGATGCGCTGGTATTCCTTGTCGTTGCGTCTCAGGGTCTTACCCTTCCCTTTGACTATGCCGCAACTCACGCTCTGACTGCTGCCATTGTCGAGAAGATAGCGCCCCTTCACCATCAGCGCCTGCGCCCCGTGACGGATCAGTGCACTCTCCGGCATCGAACTCATCGGGCGGACCATGCTCAGAAAGTGGATTGCCTCCAAGAGGTTGCTCTTGCCCATGCCGTTGAGACCCAGCAAGCAATTCACGCCGCCCGAAAATTCCATCTCAGCCGTCGCTATATTCTTAAAGTCTATTATCTCGATCTTCTCTATCAGCATAATCTCGAATCTCTAACCTCTAACCTCTAACCTCTACTCCTTCTCGCCGTAAGCCAGGTCGCCGGCATCGCCGAGTCCCGGCACGATATAACTGTGGGAGTTGACCTCATCGTCGATGGCGCCACACCATAGTGTGGTGTCGTCGGGGAGGTGCTGACGGATATATTCGACGCTTTGCTTGGAGGCGATGACGCTTGCCACATGGATATGTGCCGGAGTGCCCTTGGAGAGGAGTGCCCTGTATGCCAGGTCCATCGAACTGC
Source organism: Bacteroidales bacterium (assembly GCA_004553095.1). Classification (GTDB taxonomy): domain Bacteria; phylum Bacteroidota; class Bacteroidia; order Bacteroidales; family Muribaculaceae; genus Lepagella. The sequence continues at coordinate 3,506 of SFMJ01000072.1, read as the reverse complement.
CGGTGGCGAGCATCGGGTCTACCAGGATGAGTGTCTTGCCCTCGATCGAGGGGGAGGCGAGATATTCAATCAGCACATCGAAGGTGTCACCCTTCTCTTTGTAGCGGCGATAGGCGCTGACAAAGGCATTCTCCGCATGGTCGAAATAGGATAGAAAACCATGGTGGAAGGGGAGCCCGGCGCGTAGTATGGTCGCCAAGACGATCTGCTCGGCAGGCTCTTGACAGATGCACTTGCCCAAGGGCGTCGTTACTTCAGTCTCTTTATATTCCAGTCTCTTCGAGATCTCGTATGCCATGATCTGACCGATGCGATCGATGTTCGTGCGGAAGCGAAGTCGATCGTTCTGAATGTCGACGCTACGCAATTCCAGCATGTAGCGGCTTACAAGGCTCGGTGTATTCGCAAAATTTATTACTTCCATATAACTCGATGATCTTTGCTTTGTTCATTCTCTCCCGACAAAATGCTTTCGCTATATTAGCCGAAAAACTCATGTCAGGATCGTTCCTACATACATAAATTTAACAAAGATAATAAAATAATTTCATAATCCCACCCAATTCCCCCCGATTATTTCAACCGAATCCGGAAAAAAGCGCAAAATCCCGGAAAAGAAAAGCAAAAACAAGGAACGCGCTCTTAGTGGGTGGCGGCTATGGTGCGGGCTTGGGTTATGTCTTGGGCGATCTGGCGGCGTAGGCTGTCGAGGCTGTCGAATTTGCGTTCGTCGCGTAGCCTCTCGATGATATACAGGCTGAGCTGCCGGCCGTAGATCTCGCCACTGAAGTCTAATAGGTTCGCCTCCACCGTGAGACGAGTGCCGTCGGTCACCGTCGGACACCTGCCGATGTTGACCACCGCCGTGCTGCTCTTGCCATCGATCTCTGCTTCTGCCACATACACGCCGCTGAGGGGCAACAACTGCCGGCCGGCCAAGGATATGTTGGCTGTCGGAACCCCGATAGTATGGCCGAAACCCCTGCCATGCTCCACGATTCCGCTAAGGCAAAACCTCCTCCCCAAGATATCATTAGCCTCCCCGATTCTCCCCTCGGCGATAAGCCTCCTCACCGCCGACGAACTGCACCCCTCCACGCGGGGTGCCACCACTACTTCGATCCCCAATTCTTCACCATATCGCTGAAAATCTGCCGGTTGCAATTTCGCACCATCCCTGCCAAACGTGTTGTCATATCCCAACACGATCACCTTCGCATCATAACGCCTTACCATAATCTCCATCCACTCCCGAGCCGTAGTGCCCATCACCTCGCGAGTGAAGGCTATCCGCTCCACCCTCATTCCCGCCTCCCGAAGGAGTGAGTCGCGTCGATCGGGATCCATGATCATGCGGGGTGCTCGCTCCGGCGCCACCACCTCCAGAGGATGACGGTCGAAAGTAATCACCATCGGCGACAAGTCATGCTCCGCAGCGATGGCTTGTACACATGCCACCACCTCGGCATGCCCTCGATGATAGCCATCGAACGTGCCGACAGTCACCACCCTCCCCCTTCGAGGTTGCGAATTATTACTCTCCTTCATGGCGTTCTAAGGTGGTCATTGGGCGGTAAGTTGCTCAGCCACACTGCATAGAGTAGTGTCGCCGATGATGCGTAGGGCTTGCATGCCATGGCGGCGTGCCGCCTCACAGTTTGCCTCCGAATCGTCGAGGAGCAGGCTCTCTGCCGGATCAAGCGAATAGCGACCCAAGAGCCGCTCGAAGATGGCGGGATCCGGTTTGCAGACTCCCTCGGCGAAGCTCGTGATGATGCCATCGAAATAATCGCCGACTCGAAGACCCTCCTGACGGAACGCCTCCGAGATCCAACCATCATACATCACAGCGTTGGTGTTCGAGATCATATACACCCGATAGCCGGCGGCACGAAGCCGACGCATCGCCTGCAATCGCTCGACCGGAAGTGCCACCAGAAAATCCACAAATGCCCGCTCGATCTCGACATCGGTCAGATCCCTGCCCGAGAGTTTGCGGATATTGTCAAAAAATTGAGCAGCTGTGATTTTCCCCGTTTCGATCGACAGAAATGGTTCTTCCTGTCGGTAAAGTCCAAGCATAGAGTCAACTCCACTCAATCCGAGAGCCTCGAACGACCTCACACAGCGGTCGCGATCCAGGTCGATTACCACCCCTCCGAGGTCTATAATTATATTTTTTAGTCCTTGCATAGCACGATTTGTCTGAAAATTCTTCACAAAGTTAATAAAATTTACTAATTTTGTGAAAACTGGATTAATATGAGTAACGTAAAATCAATTGGCATCCTCACTTCAGGTGGCGATGCACCCGGTATGAATGCCGCTATTCGTGCGGTGACACGCGCCGGAATATGTGCCGGCCTAAGAGTACATGGTATCTATCGCGGATATCGCGGACTTATCTTTGATGAGATCGAAGAGTTTTCGACACAAAATGTATCAAATATCATACAGCGTGGCGGTACGATCTTGAAGACAGCCCGTTGTAAGGAATTTACGACCCCCGAGGGGCGTCAGTGTGCCTACGATGTGTTGCGCCGTCATGAGATCGATGGCTTGGTAGTGATCGGTGGTGACGGCTCGCTCACCGGTGCTCGCATCTTCGCCAATGAGTTCCAATTCCCGATCGTCGGACTCCCCGGCACTATCGACAATGACCTCTATGGCACTGATACCACCATCGGTTATGACACCGCCCTCAATACCATAATGGAGTGTGTCGACAAGATTCGCGACACCGCCACCTCCCACGAGCGTCTCTTCTTCATCGAGGTGATGGGGCGCGAGGCAGGCTATCTCGCCCTCAATGGCGCTATCGCCGCAGGCGCCGAGGCTGCCATCATTCCCGAGATCTCTACCAAACAAGACCAACTTGCCGAACTGATCCAGAACGGATTCCGCAAGTCGAAAAACTCTTCGATTGTGCTCGTGGCTGAATCCCCTGCCACCGGTGGCGCTATGGGCCTGGCGCAACGTGTTAAGGATGAGTTCCCCGGATATGATGTCCGCGTCTCGATCCTCGGTCACTTGCAACGTGGCGGTTCGCCGACGGCTCACGACCGTATCCTCGCTTCGAGAATGGGTGCCGCCGCTATCGACGCCTTCCTCGACGACCAGCGCAACGTCATGATCGGTATCAAAAATGACGAAATCGTTTATGTCCCCTTCACCAAGGCTATCAAAAACGAAAAACCGATCAACCAAGAACTGATGAACACCCTACGCCGTCTCTCCATCTGATCCGGCACAAATAAGACAAAAAGAGCGCGTTCCTCGGAACGCGCTCTATCCATCCTACGGCTTTCATGTTGGAGATAATCTTCTTCACGCCATTCTCCGTTATGCCGACCTTTTCGGCAAGTTCAACGCGTGTGAGGCGTGGATTTTCAGCGAGTAGTCTCAAAATGGATAGCTCAGATTTATTGGGTACTTTATTGGGTACTTTATTGGGTACTTTATTGGGTACTTTATTGGGTACTTCTTCCTTTATCGTGGAAAATGGA
>SFMJ01000071.1 GCA_004553095.1 Bacteroidales bacterium | reverse complement strand
GAATATGTGTCTTATTCCGAGTCGATATGTGTCTTATTCGGGGTCTGTATATGAAGAGTGAGGGGTAAGCAGTGGTATCACTTCACCACGATCGGGGTTGGCATACAGTTCGACACGCATGGCATCCTCTCGGCGTCGTTGCAGGGTCTCGGGGTCGAGGTCTACGGCGATGTGCATCGGGAAGAATCGGCGCACGTCGATGCGTCGGAGCAGCATTTGTGCGCCATCGAAATAGTCGGTGCCGATGCGTGAATCGACCGGGAAGAAGCAGTAATCGATGACATCGGGAGAGCAAGAGCAGGCGGCATCGGCAGCTCGGTTATGGAGCATAGCCTCCACGTCGCGCAGGCAAGCCCTATAATCGCCCATCGCCTTATTGATCTCCTCGTGGGTCGACTCATCCTTCCAATGCCAGGCATTCAGATCGCCGGCATGGAAGATGCGAATACCATCCACCTCCACCATATAAGAATTGCCAATATCGGTCGAGGGGAGAGCGAAGACTGAGACTCTGCCGTCGGAGGCAGACTCATTACGGCGCAGGCACCACACCCTTTCGGGCGACACCTTCGGCCCGGAATAGACCGATGTAGGGCTCAGGATATGACGGATGCGCTTGCTGACATCATGGCTCACCACATAGCGGATATCGGCAAAGCGAGATGCCCAGCCGAAGATGGCGGGATTGTAATGATCCTTATGTCCGTGAGACACAAAGATATAGAGAGGTTTATCAGAAGGAAGGTCTGCCACCTCCCGAGGCATTTTGGCGGGGAGAGCATCCCCATCGAGCCAATAATCGAACACCAAAGAGGCGGAGGGAGTCTCCACCAAAAAGCAATCATGCCATATATAAGTAACCCTTACCATAAAGTGCACTTCAAATAAAAACCGATGCAAAGATAACCCAAATTTTGCAGAGGCGCGTATTTTTTAGTAATTTTGTGGTCAAATAAGAAAAATAAATGATAACAGCATCTGCAAAGAAACGAGAAAACATAGCTGAATATCTGCTCTATATGTGGCAGATAGAGGATATCATCCGTGCATGCGGCTTGGATATCGACAAGATCGAATCGGCTATCATCAGCCGCTATAGCGGGGTGAGCGAACAGCAGCTCAAGGACACTCGCGAGTGGTATGAGTCGCTGATCGACATGATGCGCCGCGAGGGGAAGGAGAAGGAGGGGCACCTGCAACTCAATGTCAATACACTCAACGATATAGAGCAACTGCACCGCCGTCTGCTCCGAGACCAGAAGTTTGCCGCCTACGCCGCGGAGTATTACAACACTCTTCCTCTGATAGTCGAACTGCGAGCCAAATCGGGCGACAAGCAGAAGGGGGAGATCGAGACTTGCTTCGAAGCAATGTATGGCTTGCTGATGCTTCGTCTTCAGCACAAGGATGTGAGCGAAGACACCCTCAAAGCCACTCGGCAGATATCCCGATTCTTGAGCCGCCTGGCAGGGTATTACAAACAGGATTATAACAACGAACTCGAATTTAGCGAATAAACAGCACACCTTAAAGCAATGAAAAAGATACTTATCACAGGATGTTATGGTCAGCTCGGTTCAAGTCTGCGCAAGGAGTTGGAACATGACAGCGACATAGAAGCCACCTATACCGATTATGACACTCTCGACATCACCGACAGAGAGGCAGTGGCAAAATATTTGACAGACAATCACTTTGACATCATCGTCAACTGCGCGGCATACACAGCCGTCGACAAGGCAGAGACCGACGAGATCTTGGCATCGGCGCTCAATACCGGGGCGGTGGGCAATCTCGGTGAGGCAGCCCGCAAGGCCGGCAGCAAGGTGATACACATATCGACCGACTATGTCTTCTCCGGCCAGGGTTATCGTCCCTATGAGGAGAATGACGAGCCCTATCCCCAGAGCATCTATGGCCGCACCAAGTTGGAGGGGGAAGCACTCCTCACCTCCTTCTGTCAGGACTCGATGATAATCCGCACCGCCTGGCTCTATTCGGAATATGGCAAGAACTTCGTCAAGACCATGCTTCAACTCGCCGAGACACGCGATCTGATCAATGTCGTAGCCGACCAGATCGGCACGCCGACCTACGCCGGCGACTTGGCTTCGGCGATCCACAGCGTGATCAACCACGACCGTTGGGTGCCCGGCATCTATCACTTCACCGATGAGGGTGTGGCATCTTGGTATGACTTCACCAAGGCCATCTTCGAGATCGCCGGCAAGGATCGTGTGACAGTCAAGCCCATCAACACCGCCGCCTACCCCACCCCTGCCAAGCGCCCCCACTATTCGGTGCTCAGCAAGAATAAGATCAAGAATACTTTTGGCATCGAGATCCCCTATTGGCGCGACTCGCTGGCAAAATGCTTGAAATCTCTTCTCTAATCATAATAACCTAACAGAACATCTTCTCCAATCAGAAGAAAATAATGGAAGAACTTAACAAAGAGATCGAACGCCGACGCACCTTTGCGATCATATCGCACCCGGACGCCGGTAAGACGACACTGACCGAGAAATTACTTCTCTTCGGAGGAGCCATCCATGTGGCAGGCGCCGTGAAGAGTAATAAGATAAAGAAGACCGCCACCTCCGACTGGATGGAGATCGAGAAGCAGAGAGGCATCTCAGTCGCCACCTCCGTGATGGGGTTCAACTATGGCGACTATAAGATCAACATTCTGGACACACCGGGTCACCAGGACTTCGCCGAGGATACGTTTCGCACGCTGACGGCAGTCGACTCGGTGATCATCGTGGTGGATGCCGCCAAGGGTGTCGAGACGCAGACACGCCGTCTGATGGAGGTGTGTCGCATGCGCCGCACGCCGGTGATCATCTTTGTCAATAAGCTCGACCGCGAGGGTCGCGATCCTTTCGACATCCTCGATGAATTGGAGAAGGAGTTGCAGATCGGAGTGCGCCCCCTCACCTGGCCCATCAACATGGGTGAGCGCTTCAAGGGTGTCTACAACATCTACGAGCATGGGCTCGATCTCTTCACCCCCTCCAAGCAGACCATCAGCGAGCGTGTCGAAATCTCGGATGTCAACTCTCCTAAAGTCGATGAGCTCGTGGGAGAAGATAACGCCGCCAAGCTTCGAGAAGATCTCGAACTGATCGAGGGTGTATATCCCGACTTCGACAAAGAGGCTTATCTGCGCGGCGAATCGGCGCCGGTATTTTTCGGCTCGGCTCTCAACACATTCGGAGTCAAAGAGCTTTTAGACTGCTTTGTGGAGATCGCCCCGGCGCCACGCCCCATCATGGCGCAAGAGCGCGAAGTGCGTCCTCAAGAGGAGGAATTCACCGGGTTCGTATTTAAGATCCACGCCAATATGGATCCCAACCATCGCAGCTGTATCGCCTTCGTCAAGGTGTGCTCCGGCAAATTCGAACGCAACGTCTATTACAAGCATGTGCGCCACGGCAAAATGATGCGCTTCGCTGCCCCCACAGCCTTCATGGCTCAAAAAAAGAACATCGTCGACGAGGCATATCCCGGCGACATCGTCGGCATCCCCGACACGGGCAACTTCAAGATCGGCGACACTCTAACTGCCGGCGAAGAATTGCACTTCAAAGGGCTCCCCTCCTTCTCCCCCGAAATGTTCAAATATATCGAGAATGCCGACCCGATGAAGGCAAAGCAACTCGACAAGGGTATCAACCAGCTGATGGATGAAGGTGTGGCACAAATGTTCGTCAACCAATTCAACGGGCGTAAGATCATCGGCACAGTGGGTCAACTTCAGTTTGAAGTGATCCAATATCGACTACTCCACGAATATGGGGCACAATGTCGATGGGAACCGATAAGTCTCTACAAAGCCTGCTGGATAGAGAGCGACGACCCGGAAGCCTTGGCAGCCTTCAAAAAGCGCAAACACCAATTTATGGCATTAGACAAAGAGGGTCGCGACGTCTTCATGGCCGACTCCAACTACGTGCTCCAGATGGCACAAAGCGACTTCCCCAAGATAAAATTTCATTTTTCGAGCGAATTTTAAGGAAAGAGCTCCGAAGAAAAAAATGAAAGGAATATCGGCAAAAAGAATAGAAAGTGTTGCATAATCGAACCGAATGAGTTATCTTTGCGTTGTAAAGAAAGAGATCTGAAAAATCCCACATCAAAGCAAATTGGGAAACTCATCAAAATAAAAAGAAATGCCGAGACAAGTTTGCCTCTCAATGGCGGGCCCCACATCGCAAGATGTTGACCCACGGGTCGCAGGCGGATTACAAAGATTGGTAAACCCTCAAATCCTGTCGTTCGGAGTTTCGTCACATTCCTTTGATGTGGACCTTATAGAAGCCGATGATTGCCCCCGATGCACTCATCGGCTTCATTTTTCAACTCTCTTCCACTATTTCGTATTATCTAAACTAAAAAAACCATAAATCTATGCTCGACGTAAAAGAAGCAATGTTGCAACGCACCAGTGTGCGTCGCTACGAAAGGGAGGCTATCCCTGCCGAAACGATGGATTTCATCTATCGCGCCGTTGAAAACACTCCGACCTCTTATAACGGCCAACAGTTCTCCGTGATCGATATCGACGATCAGGCTCTCAAAGAGCAGCTCTATGAGTTGACCGGTCAGAAGCAGCTCAAGACCTGCAATCGTCTCTTGATCTTCTGCTCGGACTATAACAAGATTACAATGCTTGCCGAGTCGAAGGGGTTGAAGATGCCGGAACTCACCAATACTATGGATGGTGTAACGATCGGCATTATCGATGCTTCGTTGGCTATGATGAGTGCCGTAGTGGCAGCGCAGGCATCGGGGTTAGGCTCGAATTGCATAGGCTATTTGCGCACGGTCGACCCGCGCAAGGTGGCGGAATTGCTTCATCTTCCGAAGGGGGTCTTCGTGGTGTGTGGTCTTGCTTTAGGAGTGCCTCGCGAGCATCCCGACCTGAAGCCCAAGCAGCCGGCATCGCTTGTGTTCCACCGCAACGCCTATCGTCAAGATCGCGAGAAGATGGTAGAAGAGCTCACTGCCTACGATGAAGTAGTGAAGCAATACAACCGCACCCGCTCCGGAGGCACCACCGAAAACGACTGGGTAGCACACATCATCGACTACTACGACCACGCGATGACCTATCGCATCAAAGACTACCTACGCGACCAAGGCTACGACATCCAACGCTAAAAAACGCATTGTAAAGGGTGGTATAAAATGAAAAACGGAGCTTAAGCCTCGGCTTAAACTCCGTTTTGTCGCGATAGCATTGTTTTATTATTTCGGCAATGTCTGCGACAATTACCTACTATGTAGACAATCGAGATTAAAAAAAGTTTAATCGGATGTAAAAAAAATTTTCGCATCCGATTATTTTTTTCTTTGATTAGGGTCAAACGCCGGTCGAATTTGATTCATTCCGGTCGATTTCCTCTTATTTTTTTGATTCTACCTTCTTGCTACATTCTTTCTTGCAGCCGGCTTCAGCCTTCTTGCAATCTGTTTTAGCTTTCTTGCAGCAACCGGCACCCTTCTTACAGCCGGCTTCTGCCTTCTTGCAACCGGCTTCTGCCTTCTTGCAACAACCAGCTTCTGCCTTTTTGCAGCAACCAGCTTTAGCTTTCTTGCAGCATGCAGCGGAATCTTTCACGCATACCTTATCGCTTTTTTTGCATTGGATCTTGCCATTCTGACATTCTGTCTTGGCGATACCTGCTTTAGTCTTCTTGCAGCAAGACTTGGCCTGTTCAGTCTTCTGACATGACTTCTCACAGGTAGTGGTGGCCTGAGTTTGAGCCATAGCCAAAGAAGAAGAGATGAGGGCTATGACAGCGATCAAAAATAATTTCTTCATAATGGTAATATTTTAAAAGTTACTTTGTAAAGATAGACAAAAATATCGCGAAATAGTTTAAGGGGGCATAACAAATATCAATAAATTCTACAAAAATGTTGACAAAATGCTTAGAGCGCGTTCTAAAAAAAAGAGACTGTGTCGAGGGAGTCGACACAGTCTTGAGATGATCTTATGAAAGGGTGATTAGTCCTTTTGGATTATTTTTTAACCTTATCAACGATAGCTTTGAAAGCCTCGGGGTTGTTGACAGCGAGTTCGGCGAGCACCTTGCGGTTGATCTCGATACCGGCTGCATGGATAAGGCCCATGAGCTTGGAGTAAGAAAGGTCCTCGAGACGAGCGGCAGCGTTGATACGCTGGATCCAGAGGGCGCGGAAATTGCGCTTTTTAGCCTTGCGGTCGCGATAGGCGTAAGTCAGACCCTTCTCCCAAGTATTCTTGGCAACGGTCCAGACATTGCGACGGCTACCATAGTAACCGCGAGTCAATTTCAATATTTTCTTTCTCTTTGCTCTTGAAGCAACATGATTTACTGATCTTGGCATCTTTTTTAAATTTTTTGGATGTCAGCGGCAATAATAATTTGCGCTTGCGGGGCTAAACATCCGGTTAATAAAAATGGATTGAATTAAAATGCTTGTATTGTAGGTCAAGACTGCCCTGCAATTAGCGAAGGTTAAGGAGTGCGCGAACCTGCTTGATGTTAGCGGAATCCACCAATCCTGTGTGGTCGAGATTTCTCTTACGTTTTGTACTCTTCTTTGTCAGGATGTGGCTATGGAAAGCGTGTTTCCTTTTGATTTTGCCGGTACCGGTCAGAGCGAAACGCTTTTTGGAAGCGGCATTAGTCTTTACTTTAGGCATTTTGTTTAAAATTTAGTTGTTAACATTTCACCTCGGCACGGAGTGCCTACGGTCTCTAATTTACTCAATCGCCAAGCGACATTTCTGTCCTTGTAATGATTCTCAAAAGATCACCTATGCAATAACGCAACGAATTGCGGATTATTGTCTGTTTTGTTTATTTTTTTTGAATTTTTTTTAATCCTCCGACTCAGAAGCCTCCTCTTTGGGAGCCTTGGGAGCCTTCTCCTCCTTCTTCTTGGCAGAAGCCTTGAGGGGAGAGAGCATGATCGACATACGTTTACCTTCGAGCACGGGCATCATCTCCACCTTGCCGAGATCCTCGAGATCATTGGCGAAACGGAGCAAGAGCACCTCACCCTGCTCCTTAAAGAGGATCGAGCGTCCGCGGAAGAAGACGTAAGCCTTCACCTTAGAGCCCTCTTTGAGGAATCCCTGGGCATGCTTAAGTTTGAAGTTATAGTCATGATCATCAGTCTGGGGGCCGAATCTGATTTCCTTCACAACGACCTTAGTAGCCTTCTGCTTTTGTTCCTTCTGGCGTTTCTTCTGCTGATAGAGGAACTTTTGGTAGTCGATGACACGACACACCGGGGGCTCGGCGTTGGGAGAGATTTCGACGAGATCGAGTTCTTGATCCTCAGCGATGCGAAGGGCTTGAGAGATGGGATAGATGCCTTGTTCGACATTATCGCCAACGAGGCGGACTTCGCGAGCGCGAATAGACTCATTGATAGCGTATGGATCGTTGCGATGATCGCCGGAGCGACCGGAGCGTTGGCCGGGGCGTTGATTCCCTGCCGGGCGGCGTGGGCCGTTAAATTGAGGTTTTTTCTCCATTAAGTGTTTTAGAGTATGTTCGTATTCTTGGTTTAAAAGTGTTGTCGATAGTTATTATTATCGTTCACCGGTCTGTTCAGCCACGAGGTCGCAGATGAGGGAAGCAAATTCTTCGACCTTCATCGAGCCCTTGTCGCCCTCACCCTGCTTACGCACTGAGACGGTAGACTCCTCTACCTCCTTCTCGCCGACGATGAGCATATAGGGGATACGCTTAAGCTCGTTGTCGCGGATCTTTTTGCCGATCTTCTCGTTGCGATCGTCTACGACAGCGCGGACATCTTTCTGCTCCAAAGTCTTAGCCACTTCGTAGGCATAGTCGTTATATTTTTCGGAGATGGGGAGGATGACACATTGTTCGGGGATAAGCCAGAGGGGGAGCTTGCCGGCGGTGTGCTCGAGGAGCACGGCGACGAAGCGTTCCATCGAACCGAAGGGGGCGCGGTGGATCATCACCGGACGGTGCTTCTGGTTGTCAGCGCCGGTATATTCCAAGCCGAAGCGCTCGGGGAGGTTATAGTCCACCTGGATAGTACCGAGCTGCCAACGGCGGCCGATGGCATCCTTGACCATGAAGTCAAGTTTCGGGCCATAGAAGGCAGCCTCGCCCTCTACTTGGCGGGCCTTGAGACCCTTCTCGGCGCAAGCCTCGATGATGGCATTCTCAGCGAGATGCCAGTTCTCGTCAGAGCCGATATATTTCTCCTTGTTCTTCGGGTCACGCAGAGATATCTGCACTTCGAAGTTTTTGAAATCGAGAGCCTTAAAGATATAGAGGATTATATCCATCACCTTGAGGAACTCACCC
>SFMJ01000070.1 GCA_004553095.1 Bacteroidales bacterium | reverse complement strand
TACTGAAGGCTCTTGAAGCCGGATGTTTCATCGAGTCATATATACCCTATAACGGTTCGCGACGAGATGTTTGCTATCGACTTGTCGATCCGTTTTGTCTCTTTTACACCCATTTCCTTGGAGAGAAGAGGAGTTCCGACCCTCACTTTTGGCAGAACAACTTACTAATGCCGGCGCTGACGGCATGGCGAGGCTTTGCATTTGAGAATATCTGCACGCTTCATATAGACCAAATAAAGCGGGTGCTTGGGATAGGGGGTGTGTATACCGAATGCTCATCATGGAAAAGCAAGGCCTCTGCAGATGCCGCACAGATTGACCTTGTGATAGACAGGGCAGATCATGTCGTGAATCTCTGCGAGATGAAGTATACTGTCGGTGATTTCCGCATAGATAAGTCGTATGATGCCGATTTGCGTCGCAAGATTTCTACGTTTATTGAAGAGACACAATGTCGCAGTTCGGTGCATCTGACATTAGTGACGACATACTCTTTGGAGCGCAATGAATATTCCGGCAGAGTGCAGAGTGTCATCACTATGGACGACTTGTTCAGTTAATAAGAGCGCGTTCCTTAAATTTTTGGGGCCGTAGGGTTAGGTGGTGTTATTTATTTTGAGTAATTTTGTGCTTTGTTTCTGAATTCCTGTTGGAGTTCTGTTTTTGAACGCGCTAAAGAATCGTTATTTTTGATATTATAAGGTTGCTATTTGTTTTGTTATGGTAAGACAATGTTTTATCCTCTTCGGGTGCTTGGCACTCGGAGAACTTGTGGTGATGCTTACCGGAGTGAAGCTCCCATCGAGCATCATCGGTATGCTAACACTCACTATTTTGCTTAAGGTGGGTGTCGTAAAATTGGAGTGGGTACGCGGATTGACCGATTTCCTGATCGCTAATTTGGGATTTTTCTTCGTGCCCCCGGGGGTGGCTTTGATGCTATATTTTGGTCTGATCAAGGCTGAATTGGTGCCTATAGTTGTCGCTACGATTTTGAGCACGGCATTGGTATTGCTCCTTACGGGACATACCCATCAGATTGTGTCTAAGGGTAATAAGAAGTTGTCGAAAAGGTTACATTCGTTACACAAGAAGAGATGAGAACTTTTATCACAAATGAATATTTTCTGCTGGCTCTGACATTCGGGGTCTATGCGGGAGCGAAGTTTCTACAGAAGAGGATTGGAAGTATATGGTTGAATCCCATATTGATAGCGATAGCACTGATTATCGGTTTTTTGATGCTATTTGACATTCCCTATCCGGAGTATGCGGCGAGTGCCCATTTGATTGATTTTTGGTTAAAGCCGGCAGTAGTGGCATTGGGAGTACCGTTGTATTTGCAGTTGTCATCGATCCGCAAGGAGTTCGTGCCGATATTGATGTCGCAAGCGATGGGATGCATGGTCGGCATCGTGAGTGTCGTGGAGATAGCGCGGATGTGTGGAGCCTCGGACGTGGTGGTGCGCTCACTTGCCGCCAAGTCGGTAACGACGCCGATAGCGATGGAGGTGACGCAGGCAGTAGGGGGTATTCCCTCATTGACGGCAGCCATCGTGGTGGTGACCGGATTGATAGGCGCGATAGCCGGATTTAAGATTATGTCGGTGGGAGGTGTTCGCAATCCGATGGCAAAAGGGCTATCGATGGGAGCGGCTTCTCACGCCTTAGGCACGTCAGCAGCGATGGATCGCGATGAGTTCGTCGGGGCATACGCCGGACTGGCACTGACGCTCAACGGCATCTTAACGGCGATCCTTACACCATATATCCTCGAGTTAATATTATAGAGCGCACTCCGAAGAGTGGGAGATAAGGCAGGGGGCGGTGCAAAACTCTTTTTGCACCGCCCCCTCTCGTGAATATAAATATATGGTAGAAAAAAAAGATTTTATCTTTTAGAACTATTGCTTGGTTTTATCGCTTGTGGTAGATGAATTTCTTGCCGCCGCGGATGTAGATCTCTCCATCCAAGGGGCGAGTCACGCGGATGCCCTGCAGATCATAGATGGCTTTGTCGGCAGCTTCTTCCGTTGCAATGCTGATGCCATCCTCTACATCATGCTTGATCAGCAATTCTACCTGCTTCGAGTGTCCTCGTTGCGAGCAGATAGCCATCAGATGATAGACAGGCACTTCCTCTGTTTCGCTTGTCAAGTCAGTGCTATTCTCCTCTGTAGTCTCTTCTTCGAAGTATAGCATCGAGCCATCCAAACGGAAGTGCCCGGTTGCCGTCTCATCATCAAGAGCACTCAGCGAATAACTGATGCGAGCATCGCTCAGATCAAACTCATCGCCCATCAAATCCGCCAAGTCATAACCGGCATCTCCAAAGCTGATCTCATAACTATCCATCACCGGCAGGTCGCCCAATCGGTCAAGACAGAGATAGGTCGGAGTGTTCAGATAGCCAGACGACTTGTCAGAACCATCGAAGATGAATCGTAGTGAAGTGACGCGACCCAGCGGTCGGAGGTCCACCCACTCCCAGCGGTCGACGATATAATGCTCTAACGATGAAGAGTCGCGATAATCGCCCAAATAATAATCGAGTGAAGAGGTGGTGCCATCGGCATGCTCACCGATGATGGTTACCATCATCCAGCTGCCCTTTGAGAATGCCTGTGCATATCCATCGCCATAAGACATTGAATTGAATGCGTAGGCGCTATTGGTGATATAGGCACCTTTCACCACTTCACCATCCTCACTATTGACCACATCGATGGTAAGAGCCGAGGGATAAGCCACACAGAAATTATCGCTGTCGAAGCCTCCACCCGGTGCCGAACGATATTGGTCGCTAAGTGAGGCGAACTCGGAAGAGGGGTCATTGCTCAGTGCGTAACCATACCAGTAGTTGTATTCAGGCATCGAACCATAGTTGAAGGCATAAGAGCCGCTATAGAACTTGCCGCTCACTTCACCGGGGAAGAGGTTGGCACCTTCTGCCAGATAGTTATCGTCGAAATCAGCCACAACATGCTCTCCTCTCACCTCAATATGGCGATAGGTAGAGATCTCCTGACCATCGGCTGAAGTCACCTTAAGGAGATAGCGTTGAGACACTTCGGGAGTCACCATCACCGATGTCTCACTGCTCACTATTGTGCCATCTTGAGCCATCCAGGTATAAGTGTAGGGCTCAATGCCGCCGATCACAAGTGCAGAGAGTTCAATCTCCTCGCCGGCCTCTATCACCGGTATTTTGGTCAAGTCCTCTTCTTCTACTTCAAGAGGATAGATGGTCTCCTTGGTAGTGAAGGGTTCGCCGGCTACTATTTCCGACCAAGTGCCTATCGAACTAACAGCCATGAAGAATGGACGATAGGTCGTAGACTCTTCAAGGTCGTTGACACGAATGGCGCATTCCACATTGGCTGAGATGTCGACCGGAGTCTGACTTTGGATGGCATCGCTCTCGGGAGCCACAGAGTCGTCGCTCCATTTCATCAGAAGCATATACTGCTTACCGGTCTCGCTCCACTTGCTGCTGATTGTGGCGCTGAGGTCGGTAATAGCCGACACCGCGGGATAACCCTCAGCCATGATCGGAGCCTCTTGAGAGATCTCGGCAAATTCGTAAGCACCGAGAGTCCACTCGCTCTCCGGACGCTCACGACCCTCGATGTCGACAGTCATGAACTCGCAGGGAGTGCCGATGGTAAGACCCTCTGCCGAGATGAGATGGGAATCCGATTCCGACGCATATTCCGGCATCATGAGGAAGTTGGTCTCATTGCCCCACAATGCAGAGGCCTCAGCCATGCTCAGGAAGGTGGCATCATTCTTCACTACATTCTCGCCGAGGGTGCCCAGAGCATTACGCTCCCAGGTGTAGCCGTCGCAGTCGGTAGTGTTCCAGAAATAGAGACAGTGGTTGGTCGTGGTGCAATGATTGGTCATAAGATTGTCATGCACCTTGACATTCAGAGGCTTTGCCGAACCGGTGGTGGCCATCACCAGGCCGCTGCCCCCTTCGATGCGACAAGTGTTATAGCAGATTTCAACATTGCGGATATCATTATTGATCTGTAACGTGCGCGAATAGATATCGGTGGCACCATCGATGATGATATCATTATTGAAGATACGAATAGGAGCATCGGCATTGCCATAGCAACCATCACGCAGATAGAGACCATAAGCAGAATTGGCGGCAGTGGTCTTGATCTTATTGCCACTGATCTCGCAGTCGCCGGTGAGGCGGCAGATCTCGAATGCCGAATAGCTCGACGGGGCGGCTGTGTGAGTCACTACATTGCCGGTGATAACAGCATCTTTCTCGCTATAGATATAGAGGCTGCGACCCATATTCGACACCACATTATTGCGGACCACCAGCCCACGCTCCTTGGGGAGGGCCACGTAGGATGTGCCTCCAAGGTACATGCCATAACGGCCGCCGCTCACTGAGCAGTCCTCGATGGTCATAAAGTCATTGTTATAACCGGCAATATTCTCCGGCACATAATTCCGGATCAGATAGATGCCGCTATAACTTGTCGACATATCGCCGCTTACCACGCAATTGCGCAGAGTGAAGTGAGGCGAACGGCTCTTGATATATACGCCGGCCTTGAAGGAATTGGAACCTGCTATGATCGACACATCTTGCAGAGTGACCCAAGGAGTGGCGGAAACAGTGAATATAGCCTCACTTGAAATGGCATAATTGCCGAGTAATTGCACGGCATTTCGGTCGCCGCTTTGGCTCTTGAAGGTGATGGGAGAAGTCTCGGAAGCCCCGGGGATCTCTTCGATTACGATATTTTCAGAATACTCGCCATCAGTGATGAGGAAGGTCACCGGACCTTCGACACCCTCCTTCAGGGCATCGACAGCTGCGCTGAAGGTGGCATAATCACCCTCGGCGCCAATTACAAATTCACCTTTCAGACCAGCCTTGATCTCGTGAGATATGACATCTTCGGGGAGGATCTCGACATCGGCATCATTATATGTGAGACCACTCAGACGTGCAGTTATCATATTGCCGGCTACTGCCTCAGCATTGACATCAGCGGTAAGCACGAAATAGTGTAAGCCATTGCGTTTGAGAGTAATTCCGGGGAATGAGATTTCCCCCGAAGCATCGGGCACGACATCGCCCAACTTCACAGCCAAAGCCTCGGAATAAGTCTCTACATCATCCATATAATAGAGATGAAGGGTACGCAGGTCGGCGGAGGAAGTGGTGTCGGTGAGGTCGAACTTCATGGTAGAGAGTGTATTGTCTCCCTTATCTCCCTCGATCGAGAGAGCCACCGAAGCCAACGGAGCGTCAGACATGCCACGCATCACCCTGTTATTACCCATTCCTGCCACAGTTGCTTCTGTCAGAGAATAATCCACCTTCTGATGCAGACCGACGGTCATTACGAAGCCATCGAGGGTCGAGCCGCTCGGTCCGGTGATCACTACAGTCATTGAGCCATCGTCGGCGGTCGATACGAGCCCGGAGGGACCGGTGGTGGTGCTATATCCGGTCACATCGCCGAGCAGATGATCCTGGTCAGCCACTCTGCCGGAATAGACATACATCTTGCCATTGCCTATAGAGAACTCCGACGCATCGAGTGTAATAGCGTATCCATCCTCTTTGGGTTGGAACACGTAGGTGGAAGAGATGCGAGAAGAGATCTTGCCGTCGACTCCGCCATCGTCATACCATGTCATCGGCTGTGAGATAGTGATCAGATGTTCTCCCGCCTCTTGGATGATGATATATTTCACGGTGCGAGAGCCCTCGGGGTTGCCACCCTCTACACTCTCTTCTACTCCGGAGGCATCGGTTACAGATGCTAATCCGACACGCACCTCGGTGTCGACCACTGCATCCTCGCGCACATCGCCCTCCACCCAGAAATAGGTAGAGCCCTCGGCGAGCGATACTTCTCCTGTCACAGAAGTCTTGGCATCAAGTTCTGTAGATTCCCCATAGAGGATAGCGTTATCGCGAGAATCGGTGTTTGCCACATATACTCGGAGTGCGGAGAGTGCTTCATATCCCTCCACATCGAATGTCAAAGTCTTAAGCACCTTGGTGGTGAGAGTGCCTTCGGTCTCGATGCTGAAATCGAGTAGTGATTCATTGCTACCCCCTGCCGAAAGAGCCGCAGAAGTGGGACGAGTGGCTGTGACACCCTCTATGGTCATGTCATGATTGATGAAGGGACGGACCGTAGCCACCCATCCCTCGCTACACATGTAAGAATATTGGGTATTGGGATTGAACACGATGGTCAATGCGCCATCGATAGCCGTAGAGCGTATCACACGCTCCGGACCGACAGAGGCATTGCCCGAGTTCATCTCCCAGATCATATTGGCGGCATCGATAGTCGAGCCGGAATAGATCTCAAACTTGGCCGACGAATTGCAAACGAACGACTCAAATTCCAGTTGAGCCACAGCGCCACTCTCGGTGGGGAGGAAGGTGGTAATCTCATCCTCATTACCGATGTTATAACGCTTGGCGTATGTCACACTTGGATTGTAGGTGGGGAGGAAATCCCAATTATCGGCGATCGACACTGTGGTCGAGCCGGGGAGAGAACTCCAAATGTTGTGGACAGTGCGTAGAGCCTTACCCTCTTCGATGGCGATATCATTGTCAGCCACCTTTACCGAGGAGAGGGTAAGAGAGAGAGTCTGCTCATTGAGAGCGGAGGGAGCCACATCCGCCACGATGGCGAAATTGTTGTGTCCTTCGATCAGCGTCACATCGCCGGCAACAGTCATTTCAGCCGAGATGTCGGAGACCGATCCGAAGAGAGTGGCAGCCGAAGTGAGAGTATTGCTTTCACCGAGGTAATAAATGCGGATAGCCTCGATCAGTTCGGGTGCGTCAGAGGTAAGTTTCACACTCTTCACGGCGAGAGGCTCGGCGGTGTTGTCGGTGCGGACATCGAAGTCGATCAGTTCGACGCTCTTCTGACGAGCCGATATGTTTTTGTCGGCATTGGGAGTCGATGCGGAGATAGCATCGAGGGTCATATTGCCGGGGAGGAACTGTGAGACTACCGCCTCGAAGCCTCCTTTAGGTATGCCGGTGGTGCTGACTAACTTTACGGTGATCGAGCCATCTTCAGCCATCGATTTCACCACCTTGGTGTTGGTCAGAAGGGTAGTGATCAGATTATCGGCATCGTCAGTGCGACCATTATAGAATGTCAGGATATCGTTCTTGCCTACGGTCGAGGTGTTGAAGAGGTCGAGTTTGGTTACATCGACCTTCACCGATTGCCCTTCGACAGAGGGGAGGAAAGTCACCATACCGGTGAAATTCTCAGAGATATTTCCATCCTTGCCGCCATCGTCGTAGAAATCGACCGGTTCGCCGATGGTATATGTAAGATGGGTTGTGTTGAGTCTGATTTCGGAGGCTATATCTACCGGAGTCGTATTGTTATCGACAGTGCGAGTCGAGTCATCGACAGTCAGGTCGGTGACGCTGACCATAGGCAAAGTGCCGGTGAGGTCGGCAGGAAGGTTCCCGGCGATCAGATAGTGATTATGTCCACTCTTGAGAGCCACGTCGGAGATGGTGATATTATCTCCACTTGCCGAGGCTAAGAGCGATCCGGTATCCACCTTGCCGGCATAGAGGGCGATATCGGTAATGCCCGCTGCTGTGAGTGCTGAGATATCGAATGTGACATTGTTGAGTGTCAAGGGATTAAGACCGCCATCAGCCACTACGTCGAGGTCGGCAAGTGTGGCATTACGCTTGCCGCGCCATGGCGCATCGACGCTCAGAAGTGAGGCGCCGGTGTATTCCATATCCTTTAGAGCAATGCTGCTTACAGTGACCGTAAACCCTGTCTGGCTATTGGGCGATCCGGAGTGGAATGCCATCGAGATGCGCCCTTGACTATCGGTCGAGGTATAGCTTTCACCCACGTTTTCGGAGGTCCATTTCCGCACCCATCCCGAGGGAAGATAACCTGACTGCTCTCCGCCATCGGAGGTGCCGGAGCCGATCTTAGTGATTGTGCCATCGTAAACGAGCAAGTAGTTGCCGCTTGTCAGGTCATTGCTTACCACGGTGACGCATATCACTTCACCCTCATTGGCGGGTGCGAACACGACACCACAGTCTCTCCAGCCGGGGATTGTAGCCCCCGACTGAGACTTGAACGTGATCGTCCCGTCGACGGTGTATACATCCTCCAGACCATCGGAGGTCTTGAGGTAATACACCCCATCGGTTTCACTCCATGCCCCTCTTGCCGGCAACATGCCGCATGCCATCAGAAGGACAAGAATGAATAGTTTGAAAATACTCTTCATAAACACACGTTAGATTAAGTTATGATAATTTTTAAGGTTTGATAAAAATCTTTTTATATCCACC
>SFMJ01000069.1 GCA_004553095.1 Bacteroidales bacterium | reverse complement strand
TTAGAATGGATGATCGCGATGGAAAGCCTGGAGATAGGACTCAAGGCGAGCGAAATCATCGGGAGAAGAGATCATAGATACGCAACCGCGGATTCCCTCCTGGACAGATCCGGTGGTCTTCAGCGAGATTGAAGAGACGCCATACTTCATAAGTTCCTTTTGGAGAACAGCACCCGACATGCCTGGATAACCGATAGTAAAGAAGAAGCCGTCGGCGATGGGCTGATCGCCATCCATATCGTATACAATATTAAAACCATTGCGGGTGAACATTGGTTTGACGATGGAGGCACGGCGGCCATACTCCGAGCAATGTTCTATGAACTTGAGATTGCCATTGGTGGCAGCTTGGAGCATAGCGGCGAAAGCGAACTGAGCGGAATGGGCAGTACCTGAAGAAGCGCAATAAAGGATACCGAAGATATAAGCATCGCCAAAAGCGGGCATATTATATCGTTGCTTCAGTGCGTCGAACTTGCGGCAATACAGTTTATCGCTGATGCAGACGAGAGCGATGCGTTGACCGGCATAGCTGAAGATCTTGGAAGCGGATAAGAGGAGGATATAATTATCGGTATAACGAGCCACGGTAGAGCCGAATGGGGGCACACCCGGTTGACTGATATCAGTGCGGAAATCCATGCCGAAATAAGCGAGGTCCTCGAGCACGATGCAGTCATACTTTGTGGCGAGACGGCCGATGATCTCGAGTTCGGTATCGGTGAGATTGGTCCAAGCGGGGTTGTTGGGGTTATTATAGAGAATACCGGAGATATCACCTTTAGAGAGTACAGACTCGAGTTTGGCTTCGAGAGCCTCACCGCGATAGCTATAGATATCGAACTCCACCGATGGGATATCGAGGGTACGAGTTTGGGTGAAATGGGCGGGGAATCCGGGGTTAAGGTATAGCATTTTGTTCTTACCCTTGACTCTCTGCGAGAGGAGTAGCTGGAGGGTAAAGGCAGCCTGCATTGATCCGACGGTAGGGACAATACCCTTAGGTGCGATATCGATATCGAGGAAAGCCTTGATGAAATTGGATCCTGCCATTTTGAGCTGAGGGATACCGGTGATGGGAGGATACTGATTGGCGATGCCTGAAGCGAGGACCTCGATTTCAGCCTTCACTCCGATAGCTTCCGCCTCGAGGCCGGGGTTACCGATTTCGAGATGGACCATAGGCTGACCGGCCTCCTTTTCGAGTTCTCCGGCGAGAGAGCAGATCTGGCGGATAGTAGCATTGTCTACATCCAATATAGAGAGACGCTCGACGGCGGCATCGAAGGAATCGTTGGAAATTGGGAACATAGTGGTGTAGATGGTAAATAGAAATAAGGTATTAAAAAAGAGAAGAGAGAGGGAGATCAGCAGTTAAAAAATAATGCAGATAAGACCAACTGAATTATCTACCGGCGATCTGCAGAGCGCGTTGGCGGCCAGCTCTGAAAGCGGCGATATTAGCATCAACGATTTTCTCGCCTTTAGGGGCGAAGAGATTACGGACAGCAGCTTCGATCTTGTCGACACTCATATCGATGAAAGGAGAAGCGGCACCGAGGAGCACGAGGTTAGAGCTACGAGCCGAAGCGACCTCCTTGGCGAGTTCATCCATATCGAACGACACGACATTGGGATGCTTGGCGAGTTCCTGTTGGATAGACTCCATCTCGGGATAATTATCGATATTAACGAAAGGCGCGGAGTTAGTCACGATCCAACCCTCGGCAGAGAGGAATTGGATATAACGGAGAGCCTCCATAGGTTCGAGGGAGACGATCAGGTCTGCGCCGCCGAGGGGAATAAGGTCCGAGAAAATGGGATCCGAGCTAAGGCGGAGATTAGACTGCACATCGCCGCCACGTTGGCTCATGCCGTGGACTTCGGCTTGTTTGAGGAAAAGGTTGTCGGCGAGGGCAGCACCGCCGAGGATAGTAGCGATCGTGAGGATGCCTTGACCTCCGACGCCGGCAAGAACTATATCTGATTTCATGATAATCTTGAATTGTGAGGGGGGATTGGACTACTGTTTTTTAGAAGCGTGGCGGCGAGCAGTCTGTATGCACTCGCGACGAGAGACGATAACCGAGAGACCGGGGTAATTGATTTCCTCGCAGAAGAGATCGACCATGATGTCATGGTTCTTGGGGAGGGAATCGATGGTGCGGACATGAGCGGGGTCAGCGCCGAGGCCACGGCAGATATCTTCGATTTTGCCTGTGCCTTGGGAATCCTGTCCTCCGGTCATACCGGTGGTAAGGTTGTCGGAGATGATCACGACGATATTGCTATTCTCATTGATGGCATCGAGGAGGCCTGTCATGCCGCTATGGGTGAAAGTAGAGTCACCGATGATAGCGATAGAGGGGAACTGGCCGGCATCTGCGGCGCCCTTAGCCATAGTGATGGAAGCTCCCATATCGACGCAAGTATCGATGGCATTGAAAGGTTTAAGGAAACCGAGAGTATAGCATCCGATATCGCCGAACACCTTGGGGGACTCGAACTTTTTGAGGGCATCATTGAGGGCACCATAAACATCGCGGTGGCCGCAACCCTGGCAGAGCATGGGTGGGCGAGCCACGACGGTGTTGGCAGCCTCATGACGCGGATAATTGATAGCACCATCGACCGAAGGCATCAACTTGCGGAAAGCCTCCGCCACGAGGTCGGGATTGAGCTCACCATCGCGGACCACATGTCCGGAGAACTTGCCATAAATCTTCTTGCCCGAGCGATCGAGGCCGATTAGTTTCTGTTCGATGAATGGTTGACCCTCCTCCACGACGATCAGAGCGTCGCAAGAATCGAAGAGGCGCTTCAGAGACTTATATGGGAGAGGATATTGAGAAATCTTAAGGAGAGGGAATGGGCACTTACCTTGGAAGCACTCCATAAGATAATTATAAGCGATGCCACTAGCCACGACACCGAGGCGATGGTCGCGACCCTCGAAATAAGTATTAAACGGAGACTCTTCCGAGGCCTTCTCGAATCGTTGTTGGTCGGCAATAAGTGCGCGATTTCGCACCTTAGACATAGCGGGCATAAGCACCCACTGCTTGGGGTTGGCGGGATAATGGAGCGAATTTTCGGGAGCCGGGGTATCCTCGACATTGACGACAGCACGCGAATGGCTAAGGCGAGTCACGAGGCGTGTGAGGACAGGGATACCGAGGTTTTCGGAGAGTTCGAAGCCATACTTAGCCATGTCGTAGGCCTCCTGTTGCGAAGAGGGTTCGAGAGCGGGGATCATAGCGAAATCGGCGTAGAAACGAGAATCCTGTTCATTCTGAGAAGAGTGCATCGACGGGTCGTCGGCAGCGATGACGAGCATACCGCCGTTGGCGCCGGTCATAGCGGAATTGACGAACGGGTCGGCGGCGACATTCATGCCGACATGCTTCATAGAGACGATAGAGCGCTTGCCGCAGAACGACATACCGAGCGCCTGCTCGAGCGCAGTCTTTTCGTTGGACGACCAGTGAGAATGGAGATTACGCTCGCGAGCGACCTGATTCTTTTGAACGAACTCAAGGATTTCAGTAGATGGAGTACCGGGATAGGCATACGCACCCGAGAGGCCTGCATAGATGGCACCCAGAGCAAGAGCCTCATCACCCAGAAGGAGTTGAGAATGTTTCATACTTATAGATGGTAATAGATTTAGATGTCAAAAAAGTATAATCGATCGGCACGTCAACCCGGTGGAGAGCACGCCAACTCTATGGAAAAAGGGGCAATAGACCCACCGACAATGCAAATATAAAAAAAAGAGAGTAAAACTGCAACAAAGCAACAAAAAAAAATAGAGCGCTCTAAGAATTTTATAAAAATTTGCATAATCGAACTAATCTTATTATCTTAGCAGATAAATTAGCTCCGAAACAAAAAAATATCCGCATGGAGCGAGCGAATCAATCATTTAACCAACATCATCAACCTTGATGATCGACACTAAGATCGGACATACGATAAGAGTGAAGAGAATCAAAATCAAAATAAAAATCTAAACCAAACAACAAAATGATTAAACGAACACTTCCAATCCTACTCACACTGATAGTGTGTGTGTTTGGTGGCAAAGCCGCAGAGGCAGTCACATGGAGTTACAAAGTAGTGGGAGACAAGACAGCCAGCCCACAACTTGAGATCACTGCGACCATAGCGCAGGGTTACCATCTCTACTCTCAAGACAATCCTGAGGGTGGAGGCGTGCCCCTGTCATTCAGATTCGATTTCAAGGGCTGTAAAGCCGACGGCAAGGTAAAAGCCAACAAGGCATATACCAAGGCCTACGACGACATCATGATGGTCGACGAGCACTATTACACCGGGAGTGTCAAATTTATACAAAAATTGAAGCCTGCGTCCGACAAGTGGAGCGTCAAAGTGGAGATTGGCGGTCAATATTGCAATGACTCGGGATGTCATCGTGTCAACGAGCTTCACACCTTCAACGGCACATCACCTCTGACTCAAGAGGTTAAAGAAGAGGCACAGAAGCTTGAAGAGGAGGCAAAATCAGCCGCTGACAGCGTAGCCGCATCATCTCCGGACAGCGTGCCGGCAGTAGCCGCAGCCGCCGGCAATGTCGACACCGACCTCTATGCCAACTGCGAAGCCGAGATCAAGGCCTACGAAGAGAATCCTCAAGAAGAGAACAAGAGCATCTGGTATATCTTCATCGCCGGATTCATCGGCGGTCTGATCGCCTTGGTAACACCCTGCGTATGGCCGATGATACCGATGACAGTAAGTTTCTTCTTGAAGTCAAATAAATCGCGTCGCAAATCGATCATGTCGGCAGTGATCTACGGTCTCTCGATCATCGTGATCTATGTGAGTCTCGGACTGGTAGTCACCGCCCTCTTCGGGGCCTCGGCGCTCAATGAATTGGCAACGAGTGCCGGATTCAACATCGCCTTCTTCATTCTCTTGGTGATCTTCGCCTTCTCATTTATGGGTGGTTTCGAGATCACACTTCCGGCGAAATGGAGCAACAAGATGGACTCAAAGGCAGACTCCACCACAGGTTACATCTCCATATTCTTTATGGCATTCACCCTCTGTCTGGTATCCTTCAGCTGCACCGGCCCGATCATCGGAACGCTACTGGTAGAGGCAGCCTCATCGGGCAACTTCATCTCGCCTGCGATCGGCATGTTCGGTTTTGCATTGGCATTGGCACTCCCCTTCTCACTCTTTGCGATGTTCCCGACGATGCTGAAATCGATACCAAAGAGTGGCGGCTGGATGAACACGGTGAAGGTGGTGCTCGGTTTCTTGGAATTGGCACTTGCCCTCAAATTCCTCTCCGTGGCAGACTTGGCCTATGGTTGGAGAATCATGGACCGCGAGGTATTCGTGTCACTTTGGATCGTAATCTTCGCCCTGCTTGGCATGTATCTTCTCGGCAAGATCACCCTTCCCCACGACGACAAACTTGAGAAGATCGGCATCACCCGCTTCATGTTGGCGATGATCTCCTTGGCATTTGCCGTATATATGATTCCGGGTCTTTGGGGTGCACCGTTGAAGAGCATCAGCGCATTCGCACCACCTATATATACACAAGACTTCAATCTCTACAGTGGTGACGTTCATGCCCAGACCGGTGACTTCGAAGAGGGTATCGAGCTTGGCAAGAAGCTCAACAAGCCGGTGCTGATCGACTTCTCCGGTTATGGATGTGTAAACTGCCGCAAGATGGAGGCAGCCGTGCTGACCAACAGCGAAATCAAGGCATCGGTAGATGAAGACTTCGTGATGGTGACACTGATGGTCGACGACAAGAAAGAATTGCCGCAACCGATCGTGGTAAAAGAGAAAGATGGTCAAGAGCGTACACTTCGCACCTACGGCGACAAATGGAGCTATCTCCAACGCACCAAGTTTGGAGCCAACGCACAGCCCTACTACGTGATCGTAGACAACAATGCGAAGCCCTTGAACTATGCCTTCCCCTACGAAGAGAACATACCTAAGTTCCAGCAATTCCTCAAGACAGGTATAGAGAACTACAACAAGAGCAAATGATCAGAAGATTAACAACAATCATAGCAATAATTGTCTGCGTCCTCACTATGGGGGCGCAGACTCTTACTGCCACCTATATAGAGTTGGCAGATTCGGCCGACCGGTATATAAAAGCGGAGCGATGGGAAGATGCAGAGCGAGTGATCATCAAAGCCTTGCGACATGAGCCGGCCAATCGGTCGAACTATCTTCTATGGTCGAACTTGGGGATAGTAAGGATGAATCGGGGAGACTATCCGGGGGCCAAAGAGGCGATCGACATCGGACTGGCATCGGCGCCACACTCCACGACCTTGCTGACCAATCGCGCCAAAGCGAACATGGCGCTCAACCATCGCCAAGAGGCGATCGAAGATCTGGATCAAGTCCTGGCAGTAGACAGCACTCTGCAATGGCCCATGAAGATGCGAGGAATGCTGAGAGCCATCGTCGGAGAGACCGAGCGTGCGAAAAGCGAACTAACGAAATATGAAGAGCGATATGGCAAAGATGCCACCGTGTCAGAGACCTTAGGCGATATCAGCAACGCCGGCGGCGACTATGACGAAGCCATCAAGAGATATAAAGAAGCCTACGAACTGGAAGGAGAAGTGGCAACCTTAGACAAGATGCTGCTGACTGCCTACTACTATGGCAAGCTCGAAGCAGAATCTAAAGAATTGGAGCGAGGAATCTCCCGACACCCCTCAGAGGGACTACTCTACTTGCTGCGAGCCATGCTGAATAAATCGAGATACCAATCGATCGACATGGAGCGCGACCTGAAGATCGCCAACGACCTGGGTGTAGACCCACAGATTTACAAGCAGATAGCAGGCAGAGAGGGGGCAATCAAGAGCGACAAGAAAAGATAAAATCACACATAATCCACAGACAATCAGCAAGATAAAGAAAAATTCAAAAATATTTCAAAAAAGTGGGTTAAGGTGATAGGAAAGCCAAAAATTTTTCGTAACTTTGCAGACAATTTCGCCTCAAAACGGAACGGGAATCGATCTTCAAGCATAGCTCCATGCGGGTTAACATGGCTAAAATAAGAGTGATAAGCGGAGCCGGAGGCCATCGACGAACCGAATAATAGATAGCATCGTGTATAGATTATCATTGCACATAGAATACTTACTTGGACGGCATGATTGTGTGATTGTGCCGGGAGTAGGTGCATTTATCAATGTGCGGCACGCTGCGCGTTATGACCGGGAACGACGTATATGGCATGCGATGAGTCGAGAGATTCGCTTCAACGGGGTGGTGAAGGAGGATGATGGCTTGATAGCCAACTCTTACGCCCGACGAGAAGAGACCGGCTATGAAGAGGGTCGACGGCTGATGCAGCAAGACATCGACATGATGATGCAGCTGATGGAGCGCGACGGAGAGGTGAGCATAGGCCGCCTTGGCATCTTGAAGAATCAAGATGGGCGACCCGTGTTCCGACCGAGTCATACACCGGCACAAATGTCGCGAGAGATGGGCTACACCACCATCTCGATGGCACCCTATATCGAGCAGAGCGAACCGGAGTCAACGGCAGCTGCCTCAGACAGCGTTGCTACGGAGGCTCAAGAAGCGAAAATCGAGACCGAGTCGGGACGCAAGTTTGACACTCGCAAGAACTACTACATAGCGATCAATAAGAACTTTGCCCGGATGGCGGCATGTGTAGCAGCGATAGCCCTGTTGGCACTATCGGTGGTATTGCCGGTGAGCGACAGCAAGCAAGAAGATCGCGCCTCGGTGGTGCCGGTGGAGAAGATCATCACAGCGACCTGCGAGATGGCGAATCGGGTAACTGCAGAGCCGGCAACGACAGCAACATCGGCAGAGACAGAAGCCGAAGAGAAGCCGGCAATGTCGGCAGAAGCGGAGGTAAAAGAAGATGGAGGGCGCTATCATTTGATAGTAGCGACCTTCAACACGCGCCAAGAGGCGGATAAATATGTAAGATATAATGCGACAGCGGAATATCCCCTGACTATCATCAGCACCTCGACCAAGAGCAGGGTGTCAGTGATGAGTTCAGACGATCGCTCCGAGTTGGTGCGAGGCATGCATCAGAAAGGGATCAAAGAGAGATTTTCCGAGCCGTGGATATGGGAAAAGTAACGAATAGTCGTTGATTTTTTCAAAAAAACTTGCATAAGAAAAAAATTTGCATTAACTTTGCACTCGCAAAACGGGAGAAACGCGAACAGCGTCTCTCGGGAAGCGAAAAAAGACTGCGAAAATAGCTCAGTTGGTAGAGCACGACCTTGCCAAGGTCGGGGTCGCGGGTTCGAGTCCCGTTTTTCGCTCGAAGACATAGTGATAACCTGAAGCGAGAGAGCTTCCGGG
>SFMJ01000068.1 GCA_004553095.1 Bacteroidales bacterium | reverse complement strand
CCCAACTCGCCATCCGGATCCGCCCACTCATTCCAGATCCTTACACCATGCTCCTGGAGATAATGCACATTCGTGTCTCCCTGCAAGAACCACAGCAACTCATAGATGATACTCTTCAGATGCACCTTCTTGGTAGTGACTAAAGGAAATCCCTCCTCCAAGTCAAAACGCATCTGATAGCCAAAAGTCGAGATCGTACCCGTGCCGGTGCGGTCATGTTTCTCCATCCCATGGTCGAGGATATGACGGAGCAAATCAAGGTATTGTTTCATGTATTTGGAGTTTTTTTCACCTGTCGCATCAATGGAGTGGCAGGACGACGATTGCGATTAATCTGATATCTTATGGCCCCCGTAGGGCACTCTGCTACACAGTCAAAACATCTCACACAGCGAGACTCATCAATATAGCGGCTCACCACCTTGACACACTGCGATCGGCAAATATCCTCACAATGCCCGCAAGAAGTGCATCGATCAGGATCGATCTCAATATGCATCACCGAAAACTCTTGTACATAACCGAGTCCGGCTCCTATCGGACAATATCGAGAGCAAAACTCTCTGCCATACTTCAGCGAAGAGACTATCAGCATCAGCAGCGACAATGCGCCACACACCATGCCTGCGATCACTCCGTGACTCATAATCTCACCCCAAGTCGGCTCGATAACATCTTGCCGAGCCAAGGAGGCAACATTTGCAGCCATATTCCATGGCTCGATGATCAGTGCCACCGCCGAAATGCCTATCACTATGCTAAGAAGATAGACCACCAAAATCCGAATCCCCCAATTCGACTTATGCCGATAGCGGAAAGGCTTATTCAGAGGCTTGATCGATCTTCTCACCCGGCAGAAAATATCCGAAAGGACGCCTATCGGGCATACCGTCGAACAATACACCCTGCCGAAGATTAGAGTAATCACAAGCCAAACACCGGTGACGCCCAGTGTGGCAGCCCCCGCAGAGAGGAGGATCTGAATGCGAGCCACCGATTCGACCACAGGATTCGCCTGCGGACTGAAGATTAAACAGACCGCCGTCGCCGCTAGACAGATGGCGGCAAGTATGATCCGGATGGCTCGTAATTGTTTCACATATCTATGGTTTTATAGTGTGCCAATCAGCCGGACATAGAGAGCCCGGCTGATGTAGGTAGTGTCATGTCTTAACGGCGATTCCCCTTCTTCTGCTGCTCGCGGAGCATGGCCTGCTGCTGACGCTGCATCTCCTCGAGTCTCGCCATAAAGCCCGATTTCTTCTTCGGCTTCTTGGCATTCTCTCGCATCTTCGCACGCACCTTATCCTCCTTGATGATAAAGCGGAAGGAGTAGGTCTGAATGATTGTGATCAGTAGAGACAAGAAGTAATAATATGAGAGACCTGAGGCGTAATTATTGAAGAACACCATGAACATCACCGGCATCAGATACATCATCCACTTCATGCCGGGCATCGTGTTGCTCTGGTTCTGCATGTTGAGATAAGTGTAGATGATGTTTGTACCGGTCATCAGCAAGCAGAATAGTGAGATGTGATTGCCGAAATATTTGGTGATCAGAGGGATATCTACATTCCAAGAGATGATGGCATCGGGCGCCGAGAGGTCGTGAGCCCACAAGAAACTCTCACCGCGAAGTTCGATGCATGATGGGAAGAAGGAGAACATCGCGAAGAGCACCGGCATCTGCAATAACATAGGTAGACATCCCGACATCGGGCTGGCTCCCGCCTGCGAATAGAGCGCCATCGTCTTCTGCTGGCGGGTCAGTGCATTCTCATTGCCGGGATACTTGTCATTGATAGCCTTGATATCCGGTGCAAGAACTCGCATCACAGCCTGGCTGCGATAAGACTTATAGGTCAAGGGGAAGAGGATCAACTTGATGAAGAGAGTCAGCAAGAGGATGATGATGCCATAATTGCTGATAAACTTACCCAAGAATGTGAAGACCGGAATCACGATGCCGGTGTTGATCCAGCGGAAGATGTTCCATCCCAACGGGATAAGACGAGTCATCTTCAGATCCTCGTCAGTGGCGATCTGGTTGTCAAGATCGGAGAGCAGAGGATAGAGGTTAGGGCCGATGAAGAGGGAGAAATTGGCAGGATTCTCGGCATTCCAGTCATAATCGCTGCTCGAAGCCGAAGTCGTATACTCCTTCAGGTAGTCATCCTCCTGCATCACCTTTGAATCGAAATCAGCAGTGTTGAAGGGCTTTTCTGCCACCATCACCGTAGAGAAGAACTGATTCTTAAAGCCGATCCACTTAATCTTGGTCTTATGCTCTTCGCTATCATCCTTAGCCTCTTTGAGGTTTTCGACCTTGCCGCCGGCATATTTGAAATAGAGGGCGGAGTTGCGCTCCTCGAACATACGTCCCTTCTCCTGGCGATGCAAACGCTGATTCCAGGCGAAACCGAGATTGCGATTGTTCGACTGCACCACTTGCGCCATATTCTTCTGCACCACGCGCATCTTCACAACATACGACTCACCGCGAGGAAGAGTGTACTCGATGCCCCAATACACATCGGGAGCCAACTTCAAGGCCATCAACACCGTGCTGTCATTGAGTTGCTCGGGTGTGAAATAGAGTTCGGATGTCTCGATAGGTTGGGGGAGAGGCAACATGAAGTTGAACTGATTGTCCTTACCCTCGAACACCACCACATTATGCTTCGTCTTCTTCGTCTCGTCTGACGAATACTCCGACTCATACTTCTTCAGTTCGGCGCGAACCACCGATCCCGACTTGCTGTCGAGTTGGATCGAGAGGGCATCATTCTCAAGTTTGATCACCTGCGACGTGCCGGTGAGGAACTGGGCGAACTTGCCATACTTGCCGAGCGAGGTCGAGGCATTGCGCACCATTTCCACAGCCTTGCGCTGTTCGGGCACCGACATCTTGCTCAGATCTGCCCTCTTTACATCGCTCCATGCCAACTTACGGCCTTCCACGGTAACTGTGCCGGTGATTGAATCGCCGCGAAGTTGAAGATCGATATCGCCTTGACGGAGTGTGTAGATGCGGCTACTGTCGGAAGCCACCTCCACCTTGCCGTTGGCCGAAATATTTTGTACCAGCCACTCCTGCTCAGTCGCTGTCAAAGAGTCGATGCCTGTGGCTGCTGCCACTTCGGCCTTCGTCTCCTTGCCTCCATCCTGGGCAGGTGTATTCTCCTGCTTGGGTGTCAGCCACATAAAGAGGGCAAACACAAGAAACATCAACAAGAGGCCATTAAGGGTGTTTTTATCCATTTGTCTGAATGGTCTTTTTTTTAAAATTACTATTATTTCTCTTTTGAGTAGTCGATAGCAGCCTTCACGAAGGATAAGAAGATCGGATTGGGGTCCAGGACGGTCGACTGATACTCAGGGTGATACTGGGTGCCGATGAACCAGCGCTTCTCCGGGATTTCCACCACCTCTACCAGGTGGGTCTCGGGATTCTCACCCACACACTTCATGCCGCCATCCTCGAATTGCTGACGATAATCATCGTTAAACTCGAAGCGGTGGCGATGGCGCTCGCTGATATTGGTGCGACCGTATGCTTCGGCGGCACGCGAACCCTCTCTGAGCACACAATCGTAGGCCCCGAGACGCATCGTGCCTCCCATATTCGAGATTGACTTCTGCTCCTCCATCAAGTCGATGACATTGTGGGGAGTCTTCGTATCCATCTCAGTCGAATTGGCATCGGTCAGACCGAGCACATTGCGAGCAAACTCGATCACCATGCACTGCATACCTAAGCAGATGCCGAATGTGGGCACATCATGCTCGCGGCAATACTTCAGCGCCACGAACTTACCCTCGATGCCGCGCTGGCCGAAACCCGGAGCGATTACTACGCCATCCATATCCTTGAGTCGCTCCTCTACATTGCTGTCGGTGAGTTTCTCGGAGTGAATATAGACGATGTTGATCTTGCGATCGAGATAGGTGGCTGCCTGCATCAGACTCTCATTGATCGACTTATAGGCATCTTGCAACTCGACATACTTGCCCACCAAGCCGATGTTCACCACCTCGGTGGCATTTGCCAACTTGTGGAGGAACGTGTTCCAGCGATCCATATTAGGCTCGGGAGTCGGGTCGGCATCCATGAGTTTGATTACTATGTCGTCGAGGTGCTGATCGTGCATGCGCAGAGGCACTTGATAGATAGTGGGCTGGTCGATGCTTTGGATCACAGCCTCCGGAGCCACATTGCAGAAAAGACCCACCTTGCGGAGCATCGCTGCCGGAAGTTCCTTCTCGGTGCGGAGCACCAATACATCGGGTTGGATACCAACGCTCTGGAGCATCTTCACGGAGTGTTGTGTCGGCTTGGTCTTCAATTCCTTGGCGGCCTTGAGATAGGGCACGTAGGTAAGGTGGATGAAGAGGGCATCACGACCCAATTCCCATTTCAACTGTCTCACAGCCTCCAAATAGGGTGTCGACTCGATATCGCCCACGGTGCCTCCGATCTCGGTGATGACAAAGTCATAATCACCGGTCTTCCCCAGCAACTTGACATTGCGCTTGATCTCATCAGTGATGTGGGGAATGATCTGCACTGTCTTTCCTAAGTAATCACCACGGCGCTCCTTGTCGATCACTGCCTGATAGATGCGGCCCGTGGTCACATTGTTGGCACGTGATGTCTTGATATTGGTGAATCGTTCGTAGTGACCCAAGTCCAAATCCGCCTCGTGGCCGTCGGATGTGACATAGCACTCGCCATGCTCGTATGGATTGAGTGTCCCCGGGTCGATGTTGATGTAGGGGTCAAACTTTTGGATGGTTACTCGATAGCCTCGACTTAAGAGTAAGCGAGCCAACGAACTTGAGATAATGCCTTTGCCAAGTGAGGATACGACTCCTCCGGTCACGAAGATGTATTTGGTATTCACGTCTTGAATTATTTGTGTTTCAATGTTTTATGCGTCTAAAAGAGCCGTTTCGGCTTTCGATCCGCCACGTCTCGTTCCAAACAAACAAAAATCTCGTGCAAATTTAGTCAGAAATCGGCTAATTCGCAAACTTATTTTGCCTCTGCGGTCGGAATTTTTTATTTCCGCGCTCTTAATTGAAGACTTTTCTCTCGGAGCCATGCCGCTATTTCAGTGGCGCTTTCCCCTCTCTGCATGCGGCGTTCTATCTCTTGATGTGATATCGGAGTGCCGAAAATGACGCCAAATCGCTTGCCGCGTGCCGCACAGAGTTCCGCCGGAAGCATCGCCTGCTCCAGGTTCACCTTGATGCCGAGACGCTTGCGCCAGCGTGCCAGCCGATAGAATCGCATCCGGTTGAGTCCCTCAAAATATATCGGCACGAAGTCTCGACCCGAGGCCACCCCCTTCTGTACAAACGATTTCTGCCATGTCAGATCTTTGATCTCCCCATCAGGATGGAGTCGTGACACCAACCCTGCCGGGAACACCACCATCTGCCGTTCGGACTCGAAGGCGGCGTTGATGCTCTTCGCTGCCTCTCTACCCTGCGACCCATATTTATTGATAGGCAGAAAGACATTGCGCAGCGGCACCACATTCATCAGCATATCATTGACCAGAAATCTTATCCCGTCATCGCCATATCGCTCCCCGAGAATCTTGATAAGCCCGATGCCATCCAGACCTCCCAAGGGGTGGTTGGAGGCAAAGACATAGCGCTTACCCTCCTCGAGATGCTCCATACCCTGCACTTCGATGGTCAGCCCCATAAGATCATAAACCCTCTGCGAAAATTCCGACCCCTCCAAGGGATAGGTGCGCTCGAGCATATCGTTGAGCTCATCTTGGTGGATGATCTTCTCAAGGCAAGTGATCAGCACGCTCGGGATCAGCCTCCTCATGCGAGGAGACATCCTGGCGCGCAAGATCTCATGCAGGTTGATATTGAGTTTCTGATACATAGAGATAGTTTATAGATAGAGGATGCAGTGTCAATCATTGACCGATGACTCTTCATCCCAGAACTCATCCTCCCAATCCTCGTCAGTCTCGAGCATGTAGCCCTCATCCTCGTCGTCGATCTGCTCGAAGATGAAGTTATCCTCCTCTTCGACACGATGGCGCGGGTCGAGACGGCGGTGAGTGATGTTGACAGTGGCGCGATTCTCTTCGGAGTTGATCTCGCGCCAGAGCAGGTCTTTGAGTTCGGTGAGTCCCTGTCCGGTCACGGCTGAGATGAAGATGGTGGGAAGATCGGTAGGGAGTGTCGCGGCGATCTCATCGCGAAGTTCATCGTCGAGCATATCGCTTTTGGTCACTGCCAACACGCGTCCCTTGTCGGAGAGCTCGGGGTTGAACTCCTTGAGTTCGTGGAGCAAGATCTCATAATCCTTCTTGATGTCATCGCTGTCGGCAGGCACCATAAAAAGGAGCACGGCATTGCGTTCGATATGGCGCAAGAATCTCAGCCCGAGGCCTTTACCCTCCGATGCCCCCTCGATGATGCCGGGGATGTCTGCCATCACGAAGGAATTGCCGTTGCGATATCCTACGATGCCCAAGGAGGGCTCCATTGTGGTGAATGGATAGTCGGCGATCTTCGGTTTGGCGGCTGAAAGTGAGGAGAGCAGGGTAGATTTCCCGGCATTGGGGAATCCCACCAAGCCGACATCTCCGAGGAGTTTGAGTTCGAGGATCACACTCTTCTCGATGGCGGGTTGACCCGGCTGGGCATAACGTGGAGCGCGATTGGTGGAGGTGGCGAAATGACAATTCCCGAGTCCCCCCTTGCCGCCGCGCAGCAACTTGATCTCCTGACCATCTTCGGTGATCTCACAGAGGAAATCGCCGGTTTCGGCATCGAAGACGGTGGTGCCCACCGGCACTTCGATGGTGCGATCCTCGCCATCGCGGCCGTGGCTCCGGTCGGCGCCGCCGCTCTCGCCGTCGGTGGCGAAGATATGTCGCTGATAACGAAGCGATAAGAGTGTCCATAAGTGACGATTACCTCGCAATATGATATGTCCGCCGCGACCACCATCACCCCCGTCTGGTCCCCCCTTGGGGATATACTTGGCGCGATGATAATGACGACTCCCGGCGCCACCCTTGCCGCTCCGACATAATATCTTTACATAGTCTATAAAATTCGATTCTGCCATTGTTTTAGTCTTGTTGTGTTGCTCGATGATATTCCTCCGAATTCCCTCCTATCGGGGCATATCATCTTTGTTATATAGATTGAGTGTCTGTTGTAATTCCGCTTTTACCATACTTACCAATTCGGGGGGCTCCAACACCTTGACCGACGAGCCGTAACTCAAAAGTTCATGCACCAACTCATAGTTCAGTTTCAATCGATAGGTGAAGATCGAATAAGAGTCGGTGATCTCCTCCTGCTGAGTCGAGTGAAAGGGGAGAGCCCTGAAATACTTGGCGCGTGTAGGGCTGGTGATGATCTTTACTCGCTTCACTTCCCCCTTGGAGTCGGTGATGCCGATAAGATGGGCGAAGAAATCATCGGGGGTGATGTCGGGCATCTCGAAGTGCCTATTCTGTATGTTGAGCGACTTGACGCGATCCAGTGCGTATGTTCGGATATCCTTGCTCTTCTCTTTATACCCGATCATATACCAGCGTTGCTTGTATCGCTTCACGAAGTAGGGGTGAAACGTGATATTCTCCTCGAGTCGTGTGCGCGAGAAACCGGCGTAGGAGAATTTGACCTTCGATGCCGTGCTGATGGCGTTGAGCACTCGCGGCAGATATTCCCTCGATGAGGGCACATCCTCCACCGAAACTCGCTCCGCCGGAATCATCGACTCGGTCATCGCATTGTTGGTGGCGTAGGTCTCCAGGACCCAGTTGGTAAAGGCCAAGTTGCGCTTCCCTTGCCCCGGATCAATGTAATATTTGCCGTAATTGTCGCAGAGTATGTCGATATGAAAACTCTCCTCTATCCCTCGCCGATAGTAGAAGAAGGTGCGCTCCGGCAGTGGATCTCCATTGCTATAGGGCGACAACCGCCAGAGATCGTTGATCTCTTCGCGCGATAGCCGCTCATAGCGTGTCAGAGTGTCGATCAGCCAGATGTATTTATTCATCAACTCTTTCATCCTCTACGATTGAAATTTTTTTGCAATATTTTCAGAACATTTTTTATCTCCCTATTGTTATATAGATGTAACACAAGATGAAATAATCCATTTTAGATACTCATATTGCGATAAGCGTTCTGAAGAAGTTGTTATTGTTGTTTTTTATTTATGAAATCAGGTCGACGAGAGTCGACCTGATTTCTGTTTTGTATTATCGGATGGTGTCGAACTTCCTTTCCGATTATGCTTGCTGACACTTGCAGGCTTCGGCGCAATCAGCGATTGCCATACATATTGTCGTAATATTTCTCGTAGTCGCCCGAGGTGATATTGTCGACCCATT
>SFMJ01000067.1 GCA_004553095.1 Bacteroidales bacterium | reverse complement strand
GCTATCCTTCCCGGCAAGACGCATTATGTCGGGCGCATAACCGAACGACATATCTCCCGTGATGAGGAGTGTCTCGCCCGAGTATGCCAAAGCCCCACCGAGTGCCGTAGCGTTGGTGCCATCGATGCCCGACACACCTCGATTGCAATAGCAGGCATTGGGTATCCGATGTGTCAGCAACTGACCATACCTCACACTTGTGCCGTTCGACATAAAGAGGTTGTAATCAGCCGGTATAGACCTATATACTTCATTTAGGGCTTTAAGTTCCGACCAGGGTGCCGCAGCGATCCATGTCTCATTCTTCGATCGGATCTCATGACGTCTCTTCTGCCACTTCTCGCGATAGTCGGGAAATTTATATTTCTGCCCTAATATGAGTATCTTGTCGATATCTTCCTTGGCTTGCTCGAAAAATTTCGCCGGATCCACATCGATATGTTTATGAAGATGTTGGAAGCAATCCACCGAGATGTCGGTGTCGCCAAGCGACCAATGCTCCACACAGTCATTGCGTCGGATATAATCTTTGAGTATACGCGACACCAAAGCCCCGCCGACTGAGATCACCATATCAGGACTCAATTCCCGGAGCTCTTCTTCGGTGAGTTGGGTTAGTATCGAGTCTATCATAGATGTATCTTCATCTATGTCGATATTGGAGATGGTTTCGCTCAGCAACGTCACATTCTTGAGTTTGGCAAAATCTCTAAGAGCAAATAACAGTCTATGATCTTTAGGCATAAACCCGGCGACTACCATAATCCGGCGATCCAGTAAGTGATATGAGATCTCTCTCAAAGCCTCCGGACTGACCGATCTGTCGGTGGCTATCCGTGAAACTATTCGAGGCTTTTTCGGTCGATATGCCACTGTCTCGTTGAGGGGCTCGGCGAATTGCATATTGATATGCACCGGGCCCGGTAGGGAAGAGGTGGCTACGTTGATGGCTTCGTTGGCGATGCGGTTGACATACCATTCCCGTTCCGTTTCGTAGACTCTGTTGGCGCAGGGGGTGGTCATGCCGATCTCGGCATATATGTCATAACTTCGCTTCACAATATTCTGTAAGGCACCAAACTGTTTCAAGGTCTGGGAGTCATCCTGGTCGATCCATTGCGCGGGGCGGTCGGCGGTGATAACTATCAGAGGTACATGCTGATAGAAAGCCTCAGCCACAGCCGGGGCATAGTTGTAGAGCGCCGTACCGGAGGTGCAGATAAGTCCTACGGGGCGTCCGGTCACCATCCCGATGCCGAGGGCGGTGAAGGCTGCCGTGCGTTCGTCGGTGATGATGATCTTGCGCAGTTCAGGGCGCGCCGCCGCGCCGATCAGCAACGGAGCATTGCGACTCCCGGGGGAGATCACCAAGGTCTCCACACCCTTCGCCATCATAACGTCGAGAAGTTCCCGACAGTTGATGTTGGCAGTGTCTTGTGTCGGCGCCTCTTTCTCTGCGGGTGTCAATTTGCTGTATTGATCTCCCTCTTTCATGCTTCGGGGGTGTTGTAGGTCATCTTGACAGGTGCATAGCCCAAGAGATATGCCGAGGTTTCCATTCTCTTCTTGCCTGCCGGTTGCAAGGCGGTGATTTCGAGCATCTTATCGCTGCAAGCGACATACATTCTCTTGCCATCTATGCGCACCTCTCCCGGCTCTTTACCTTCGGAGGAGAGGTCGGTGAGGGCTGTCTGAAATATCTTGGCGGTTGCCTCTTTGCCACTCTTGTCGATTATGCCGGTGAAGGCTGCCGGATAGGGGGAGAGTCCGCGGACTTGGTTGTGGATCTCGACTGCCTGACGGCGCCAGTCGATGGCGCAATCCTCTTTGAAGATCTTCGGAGCGTCGATAAATTCACCCTCCGGTTGCGGCATAGTGGTAAGCGTTCCGGTGATGATAGACTCTACCGTCTCTTCCACCATCTCGGCACCCATCATCATGAGTCGGTCGTAGACCGTGCCGACATTATCTTCGGGGGCTATCGGCGTCGACCGCTGTGCTATAATATCACCGGTGTCGATCTCATGCTTGAGGAAGAAGGTGGTGATACCTGTTTCGGTCTCTCCATTCATGATGGCACGGTTGATAGGCGCCGCACCGCGATATTTCGGCAGGAGACTCCCATGCAGGTTGAATGTGCCGAGACGGGGCATTCCCCACACCACCTCCGGCAGCATTCGGAAGGCGATGACGATGAAGAGGTCGGCATCGATGGCGCGAAGTGCCTCCACAAAGTCGGGACTCTTCAATTTCTCAGGCTGTAGCACAGGCAGTCCTGCCGATTCGGCATACTGCTTGACGTCGCTCTTCAGCATCTTGTGGCCGCGCCCCGCAGGCTTGTCGGGCATCGTTACCACCGCCGCTACGTTATATCCTTTCGTTACCAGCCTCTCCAAACTTGCTACAGCGAATTCGGGAGTGCCGAAAAATACTATCTTGAGGTCTTCTTTTTTCATCTTTTCCAAGTTTTTGTTAGTCATCCGTGAAGTGACGCAGCACGCGCCGGTAGGAGTTAAAGATCTTCGACTTGGAGACGAAGCCGATATACTTGCCATCTTTCACCACCGGCAAGTTCCAGGCATTGGTCTTATCGAAGATTTCCATCACCTTATCCATCGGCATCTTGACGTCGATCACGTCGGGCACTGCCGCCATGAATCGCGAAACGTGCATCTTCCGATAGAGGTCGGTGCGGAACATAATATTGCGTATATCGTCGAGGAGCACTACACCTTTGAGGTTTCCTTCGGCATCGGTCACCGGGTAGAGGTTGCGGTTGGACACCGAGATCACATCCACCATCTCGCGGAGCGACATCTCGGGGTGCACCACTTTGAAGTCTGTCTCAATCACACTCTCGATCTTAAGGAGGGTCAGCACGGCTTTATCCTTCTGGTGGGTCACCAAGTCGCCCGCCTTGGCGAGACGCATCGTGTAGATGCTATAGGGGGTGAAGCATTGTATGGTGAAGTAGGCGAGTGCTGACACTATCAGC
This sequence comes from Bacteroidales bacterium, assembly GCA_004553095.1. Lineage (GTDB taxonomy): Bacteria > Bacteroidota > Bacteroidia > Bacteroidales > Muribaculaceae > Lepagella. The sequence goes on along the minus strand of SFMJ01000067.1, from coordinate 5,443 downwards.
AGCGGCAGGAAGAGGTCGTAACCACCCGTCATCTCCGCCGTGAGGAAGATCGCCATCAGCGGCGCATGCATGACTCCTGACATTACACCCGCCATACCCATCAGGGTGAAGTTCTTCAAGGAGAGGGTGACACCTAAGTCAAACTGATTGATCACCGACGCAAAGAGGAACCCGGTCAATGCCCCGACGAAGAGGGAGGGGGCAAAGGTTCCTCCCACACCCCCGGCACCATTGGTGGCGGAGGTCGCGAAGGCCTTGGTCAGTGTTATCGCGAAAATGAAGAGCAAGAGAAACCAAATGTTATCCCTGTCGACATAGAAGAGGGAGGCATTTACCACCGACTCGACATCCCCGTCAAGAAGGCTCGTTATCGTAGAGTAACCCTCACCATAGAGGGGAGGAAAGAGGAACACCAAGCAGGCTATGATGGTGCCGCCGATCAATATCTTGAGCCATTGCTGTTTGATCTTCTTGAAGAAGGATTCCATCATGAACATCACCTTGGTGAAGTAGTAGGACATAAGTCCACACACCACCCCCAGTGCGATGGTCCAGGGTATACGGCTCGTGAGATATGGCTCACTCTGCGTGAAGAAGAACTCGGCGGTATATCCCTCCATCACGTATGCCACGGTGGCACCCGCTATCGAGGAGAGTAGCAAGGGCATCACTGTCATGCCGGTAAGGTCGATCATCAGCACCTCGAGTGTGAACAGCATCCCGGCGATCGGGGCGCGGAAGATGCCGGCGATACCGGCTGCCGCACCACACCCCACCAAGATCATCAAGATCTTCGGCGACATCCGGAAAGCCTGCCCGAAGTTCGAACCTATCGCCGCTCCGGTGTAGACGATCGGTCCCTCGGCTCCGACAGATCCACCCGTGCCGATGGTTATTGATGAGGCTATCAGTGAGGCATACATGTTCTTGATCTTCAAGCGGGATTTGCGCCGCGAGATCGCATAGAGCACCTTCGTGACTCCATGTGAGATGTTCTCCTTGACCACATATTTTACAAACAATACCGTCAGTATGATACCCACCACCGGATAGACCAAGTAGAGCCAGTTCTCACTCGTGGCGTTGAAACCGGCGGTCAATGAACTCCCTATCAGGTGGATCAAAAATTTCAGCAACTGGGCGGCGACGCCACATATTATGCCCACGATCAGCGCAAGTATCAACACAAAGTTCTTCTCTTTGATGTGATGCTCTCGCCAGATCACGAAGCGCAACCAGAGGTCGGTAGCCCAATTATGCCGTTCTTTATATGCCATTGATGTTGATTTAAAAAATGCAAACAGGTGTCTGCGCTCTATACGCCGGCACCTTTTATTACAGTTCTTATCGTGTGTAACAATATCTTGATATCCGTAGAGATCGACATGTTGTTGAGATAGAGGAGATCGTATCTCGATCGCTCCACCATCTCATCGACTGTCGATGCATAGCCATATTTCACCATCCCCCAACTGGTGACTCCGGGACGTATCTGAAATATCAACCCGTAATAGGGGGCTCGCTTTATGATGCGTTCGATGAAGTATTCTCGTTCGGGGCGGGGTCCCACCATCGACATATCCCCCTTGATGACGTTCCAGAATTGTGGAAATTCGTCGATGCGATATTTGCGCATGAACCTCCCTATGGGGGTGATGCGCGGGTCGTTGTCGCTCGAGAGCTGCGGACCATCGGCCTCGGCATTCCGACACATCGATCGGAATTTATAGATCATGAAGGGCTTGTGACCCTTGCCGATACGCTCTTGCCGATAGATCACCGGCCCGGGAGATGTGCATTTTACGATGATGGCGATGACTGCCAACAAGGGACTCAGCATCAGCAACATCAGTATGGAGAAGGCAACGTCGAAGGTACGCTTGATATTCTTCTGACATTCGGAGATGCGAGGTGAGGTCAGGTCGATGAAGGGGATTCCGAGGATGTCGTTGATGGCGATATTACCGGTGATGAAGGAGAGGGTATCCGGCTCTATCTTCACCGGCAGGGAGAGGGGAAAGAGTTCTTCCAAGATGTTCATGATGTCGATGTCGACACGTCGCTCGGGCGCCAAGATGATCTGGTCGACTTCTTGTTCGCGACATACCTTCGCCACATCTTTGCGATACCACACCGGCATGTCATCTTCCACCTGCTCTTCACCCTCAAGGCGGATGAAACCCGCAACATCGTAGGCCACCAACGATGAGGCGGCATGCAACTTGCGATAAACTTCCCGGCTTTTCGGGGAGTTGCCGATGATCAGTGTGGTATATTTGATGCTCCGACTCCGGAAGAGCGAGTTGGTGTGAGCAGTCAGAATGCTTCGCCCTAAGTAGGTGAAGAATGCCAACAAGCCCCACAACACGATGATGATCTCGTAGTCTTTGATCTTTACTCCGGTGGTGTCGTTGATCAGGATGGCAAGGAAGATGATGATTGTCCCCAAGCATGCCGAGAGTAGGGTGGTGGAGAGTTCGGTGAGTCGCGACTTGATCAGCGGGCGGTTGTAGTAGCCCGACAGCCAATATATGAAGAGCATACCGACCGGGATCAGTACCTGCTCCATGATCAGTTTGTCGCTGAATAAGAAGGTGGTAAGGCTCGAATAACTTACAGCAACAGCATCCAAGACGCGATAACGGAATATATCGAAGAGGATAAAAGCGATAGATGTCATGATAAAATCTATCGTGACATACTTGATACGCTGGATTGCTGTCGAAAAGTTATTTCCTTTCATGATCTACCTTTTACCGATAGGCAAACACAAAATTAAGCAATTTTTTTGAATCAATCAAAGTTTTTCGACGCTCATCGGATGATTTTCACCACGCCGGAGTCGGAGAGTTTGATGATATTGCTCGATCTGTGGGGCATATTCTCCTCTTGGCGATATTTCACCACATAGTCGACGCCGGCGATGATGGCGGGGTCGATATCGGCAAAGGTGGCGGGGGATTTCTCTCCCGAGATGTTGGCGGAGGTCGACACCAAGGGGTGTTTCAACCGCTGACAGAGGGTCCGGCTGAAGAGTTCGTTAGTAATTCGTATGCCGAGGCTTCCATCTTCAGCAAGGAGGTTGGGTGCCACTCCTACGGGGCGGTCGTAGATGATGGTCAGCGGGTTGACCGCCGCTTCGATAAGCATCCATGCCGCCTCGGGCACCTCCTCTACCGTACGCTGAAGTTCACCCTCCGACCCCACCAATACGAGCATCGACTTGGCATCGCTCCGCTGTTTGAGTCGGTAGATTCGTTCCACGGCTTCTCTGTTGGTGGCATCGCAACCGATTCCCCAGATCGTGTCGGTGGGGTAGAGCAGGATACCCCCCTCTTTCAGCACTCGCACTGCCTCCGCCATGTCGGCAGCATCATAATGATTTGCCCCCAAATCACCCCCATCCATATTATCGCTTTTTCTCATCATCGCTTTTCGTTAATGCATAATTCATAATTCCTCTCTGAAGAGGATTGACGCAGCGTCGCTCGGCATGCGCCAGTCGCCTCGCGGTGAGAGGGTTACGCTTCCTGCTTTGATGCCGTCGGGCATGCAGGAACGCTTGAATTGCTGGTTGAAGAATCTCCGGTAGAAGGTTGACAACCAGTGTGTTATCGTCTCTTCATCATAAATATCTTCGAAGGCGGTCTTCGCCAACAGAAGAACTTTCTTCGGCTCCATGCCATATCTTAAGATGTTGTAGATGAAGAAGTCGTGGAGTTCGTAGGGACCCACCAGGTCTTCGGTTTTTTGCTGTATCTTGTCGTTGCTGTCAGGGGGAAGTAACTCGGGACTGATCGGCGTGTTGATGATATCTTCAAGCACTCGCTGCAATTCGGGGTTGGTGGCGTTGACGGCATATCCCCTTACCAAGTATTTCACCAAGGTCTTGGGGATGGAGGCGTTGACACCATACATCGACATTTGGTCGCCATTGTAGGTGCACCACCCCAATGCCAGTTCGGAGAGGTCGCCGGTGCCGATCACGATGCCGTTATATTTGTTGGCGAGGTCCATCAAGATCTGGGTGCGCTCGCGTGCCTGGCTGTTTTCGTAGGTCACGTCGTGTACCTTGCCATCATGGCCGATGTCGCTGAAGTGCTGTTCGACAGCCTTGCCGATCGGTATCTCCAATTCGGTCACCTCGAGATGGCGCATCAATGCCGAGGCATTGCTATGTGTGCGGTCGGTAGTACCAAATCCGGGCATTGTCACACCGATGATACCTTCATGGCTAAGTCCCAACATATCAAAGGCTTTGGCGGTGACAAGGAGCGCCAAAGTGGAGTCCAACCCCCCTGAGATACCCACCACGGCGTGGCGGCATCCGATGGCGCGAAGTCGTATGGCGAGGCCCCATGCCTGGATCGAGGAAATCTCGTCACAGCGCTCCGCCAGTTTGTCGGGGTCGCTGTCGAGGAAGGGATGGGGGTTGACGAGGCGATAGTCGATGATACCGGTATGCTTATATTCTCCCCTGCCGGCAAGCCGGATGGTGCGGATTGGCTTCAACTCTTCTTCGCTTCGGAAGGTGTTGAAGTGGGTGCGGTCATGGCGCAATACCTGAATGTCGAGGTCGGCAATCTCCATCTTTCTATTCATCACGAAACGCTTGCTCTCGGCGAGTAGTGAACCATTCTCGGCGATGATGCAGTTGCCGGCAAATGCCAGGTCGGTCGAGGATTCTCCCGCACCTGCCGAGGCGTAGACATAACCGCAACGGCAACGTGCCGACTGGTTGCGAATCAACTCTATCAGATATTTATGTTTGCCGATTAGTTCGTTGGTGGCTGAGAGGTTGAGGATTACGTCGGCACCCGACATGCAGAGGCGCCCGCTCGGGGGATTGGGCACCCACATATCCTCGCATAATTCGATGCCAAACTTCACCCCGTCGATATCGAAGAGGAGGTCACGGCTCATCGGCACGTCAACGACAGCGTTGTACTGCTCTTCGCTTCCGGCGTTAAGGCCGGACTCACTCTCTGCGGGGGTGAGGCACAACTCTGTAGAGGTGAGGGAATCATCGGCGGGGCTAAACCAGCGGCGCTCATAAAACTCACCATAGTTGGGGATATGTGTCTTCGGCACGATACCCTTGATCTCACCCTGCTGCAACACGACGCCGCAGTTATAGAGGCGGTTGTTGTGGCTGATCGGTGCTCCGACCACGATCGCGATTCTCGATTCGCGAAACTCCCCGGCAAGACGACGTAGTGCCGGCACCACCTTTTCTATCAATAATGACTGGTCGAACAGGTCGGCGCATGTATAACCGGTGATAGCCAACTCCGGGAAGAGAACGATGGCGACATCCTGACGCACGCACTCCTCCACCTGACTGATGATCTCTGACACATTAAAGTCGATATCAGCCACACGTACCAAAGGTGAACAAGCAGCCACCCGCAAAAAACCAAACTTCTCCATCATAATAGTCTTT
>SFMJ01000066.1 GCA_004553095.1 Bacteroidales bacterium | reverse complement strand
CGCTGATTTTTTTACAAAGATAATAATTTTTGCGTTCTTATCCCTTATCTTTCCACAACCTATACCTCAAAACTTATCTACAAGCCGACGGAAAGTCTTGATTTTTTTCATTATATTTGCATTTGATTTGTGGCGATGTCTTGTTTTGTATTGATTTCGCCACTTATCTTTATTACTTTTGAACGCGTTATAACGACTTTATCATGGCTAATGATATACATTACATACCGGAGTGGGAGCTGAAGGGGCGCATCTTGTTGGCTTTCCCTCATGCCGACACTGATTGGAATTATATTCTCCCGGAGGCTGTCGACCAGTATCGACGGCTTATCACTGCTTTCGTCTCTCATGGCGAAGAGGTGTTGCTGCTCGTGCCGGACGTCGAGAAGGCTAAGGCAAGTCTCGCCGATTGCCCCCTCCATGGAGTTGAGTTTGTCGAAATGACCACCAACGATACCTGGACTCGCGATTATGGTCCCGTCACTGTGGTGCGCAACGACAGAATGCGTGCCATAGATTTCGGCTTTAACGGTTGGGGGCTGAAGTTTGCAGCCTGCCATGACAATCTGGTCAATCTTCATCTTTGCGGTGCCGGCATTATGCCGAAAGATATGTATCGTAATTGCCGCAGCTTTATCCTCGAAGGTGGCTCTCTCGAAACAGATGGACAAGGAACACTTCTCACCACCTCCGAGTGCCTCTTGTCGCCCAATCGCAACGGCGACCTGACCATCGATGAAATTGCCGACAAACTGAAAGGAGAGCTGGGTGTCGACCATCTCCTTTGGCTCAATCATGGCGGGTTGGAGGGTGATGACACCGATTCCCATATCGACACACTCTGCCGTTTGGCTCCCGACAATGTGATCCTCTTCACCGGCTGCCGCAATGTCGATGACTCTCACTTCGAGGAGTTGCTCAAGATGAGGGCAGAATTGACTATGCTTCGCAACGCCGAAGGTGAACCCTTCAACCTCGTCGAACTCCCCCTTCCCGATCCGATCTTCGATGAAGAGGGATGCCGACTTCCTGCCACTTACGCCAATTACCTTGTGACTCCTCGCGCCATTTATATGCCGACTTACCGCCAGCCACAGAATGATCTCTTGGCATGCAACACGGTCAAAATCGCCTTCCCTGAGCATGAAGTAGTCGGCGTAGACTGTTGCACACTGATACGCCAACATGGTTCGCTGCATTGCTCCAGCATGGTAGTGCCTTTCTAATCACCCCATAAATAATATAACAATCCAATAAGCAATATAATATTATGAAGGTAGGAATCGTCCAACATTCATTCTCGGAAGATGTAGATGCCAATCGCACTCGCAATCTTAATGCCATAGAGAGTCTCGCCTCGGAGGGGGCCGATCTGGTAGTCCTCTCGGAGCTGCATGATTCACTCTATTTTTGCCAAACAGAAAATGTGGATAATTTCCTATATGCCGAGAGCATACCGGGAGATTTCACCACAATCTATAGTGAGGCGGCACGTGACAACCATGTTGTATTGGTGACCAGTATGTTCGAGCGTCGTGCTCCCGGTCTTTATCACAACACGGCGATAGTCTTCGATAGCGATGGCAGCATCTGCGGCAAGTATCGCAAGATGCACATCCCCGATGACCCCGGTTTCTATGAGAAGTTCTATTTCACCCCGGGCGATCTGGGTTTCTATCCGATCGAAACATCTATCGGTAAGTTGGGCGTATTGGTATGCTGGGATCAGTGGTATCCGGAGGCAGCTCGCATCATGGCTATGCGTGGCGCTTCGATGCTGATCTATCCGACAGCCATCGGCTGGAATCCGGATGACACCGACGATGAGAAACGACGTCAGCTCGATGCCTGGACCACGATCCAGCGCTCACATGCGGTTGCCAACGGCATACCTGTAGTATCGGTGAACAGATGCGGCTTCGAGGAGGATCCCTCAGGTCAAACCTCCGGCATCGATTTCTGGGGATCAAGTTTTGTGGTCGGACCGCAAGGTGAATTCCTCTTCCGCGCCACCGACAATGCCCCCTGCGAGGAGGTGGTGACACTCGATATGAAACGTTCGGAAAATGTCAGACAATGGTGGCCCTTCTTCCGCGACCGCCGCATAGACTATTACGACTCGATAACACGCCGTTTCCTCGATGATGAAAAATAATTTTTTTAAGGAACGCGCTCTAACGAATTGTCGCTCTGCGTTTATGCGGAGCGACGTCTTTTTAAGATGACATATAACACCACCGGTACGCCGGCTATCGGTGTCAGTGCATTGATCGGTATGATCTGACCCTCGGGCATAACACTTATCAGATTGCAGAGAAGAGTCAAGATAGATCCGCAGAGCATCGTCGCCGGCATCAGCACCAAGTGATTGTCGGTGCGAGTCAAAAGCCGCGCTATGTGGGGCATCGCAAGCCCGACAAAGCCGATAGGACCGCAACATGCCGTAACTATAGATGACAAGAGTCCGGTGGCTATCAACAACCAATTCCGCACCCTCAGCACATTCACACCAAGGTTCTTGGCATAGTTGTCGCCCAAAAGAAGCAGATTTAAGGGCTTGGCGAGAAGCATTGCGATCACCAAACCAATCAGTGATATAACCACAAACCAAGGAAGACGCTCCAACGACACACTGCTGAAATTGCCCATTCCCCACATCACATAACTTTGAATACTCTGCTCGGTCGAGAGGGAGGAGAGGAGCGTCACTACAGAATTGGCAAAATATCCGGTCATCATACCGGCGATAAGGAGTATAAGATTATTTTTTACCCTCAGCGATAGGAGTATCAGCAACGCCATAATGATGCAACTACCCAATAGCGCACCGATCATAATGGCGATATTTCCGCCGAAATCCGAACCGGCAACACCGATCCATCCCCCGAAGAAGAGTAGCACCAAGGCTACGCCGAGGCTTGCTCCGGAGGTAATGCCCAAGATCGAAGGGCCTGCCAAGGGATTGCGGAAGATGGTTTGCAACATCAGTCCGGAGGCAGAGAGCGCCGCACCGGCTATCAATGCAGTAAGTGCTTGCGGCAGTCTGCTCTCAAGGATAATATAGCGGATGGCATCATCACAGTCTCCTCCCGTCAACGCTGATGTCACATCAGCCATCGGGATGCTGATAGCTCCCCAAAAGAGATTGGCGAGCAGCAACAACACTGCTGAAACAGCCAATACGATTATGATGATACCATTCTTTTTCATGTCTTTATTTCACTTGTTGATAATATTGCAAGGGTGTAGTTTCGATCTCGGGATGAAATAGCCGGATCATCTCCCGCAAGATTTTGTCGGGATGGAACGATCCATCCTCGAATAGGGTAGTGGCTATAGTGTCTGCGCCATATACTTTTCCCTCGCGATATGCCTTGATCTTAGTGTAGAGACTATTGTCTTGTGCTATACCCTTCAAAGTAAGTTGCGATTCGTTGTAGCGGATGAGCCAGATGTCGGCATCTTTGGCAAGATAGATCACCTCCTCGGCATTAAGCTGTGCCGATCCGCTGTCACTCTTATAGTCGAAAGGATTCTTACCACCGGCATCCTCTATCATTATACCTGTCACAGATCCGGCTGTGGGCACATTCCAGACGCCGCTGTAGAGACGGTCGAAGAGCACCATCGGTCGCTCGGTGACTTTGCCGGCAACATTCTTGAGTGTCAGGTAATTATTTTCAATTTGGGCGAAGAGGGCATCAGCTTGAGCACCCTTGCCGAAGAGTCTGCCATAGAAGCGCATCCATTCAGCACGCGCCAAGGGGGTCTTCTCCATATAGTCAGCCGCCTCGATCACACAGATGCCGGTCTTGCGGAATAATTCCATATCATTGCTCTTCTCGTAGGGAGAGAGAATCAGCGCATCGCTCTTGCTACTGATGATAAGTTCGATATTGGGCGATGAGCTCTGTCCGCAGTCTGCCACTTCACCCTTCTCGACGCGGTCGCGAACCCTCCGACAGTTGATGTAAGGGAGGTCGCAGATACCGGTGATGGCATCGCCGGCTCCCAGTTCATCGATCAGAGAGACATGTACACCGGAGTAAACCACACTTCGCTTCAGGGGAACGTTGACGGTCATCACATCCGTGGCGAGTGTACCATAGTCGTCATGATCCTCTTCGATCAGAGCATACTTCGCCATGGTCCGAGTGGTGTCCCAAGGATTGCGCATCGTTACGAGTGTCACGCCCCGGCAAATGGAATCCATGCGAAGATTGGCGCTGTACTTCAGTTCGATACTATCCCCTTGCAGACAGCCATTATTATGACCATTGCCACCTCTACAAGAAAGTAGAAGTGACAATGACATAATAAAGGTTAATGAGAGTATTTTACCTAAGAGCTCTAAGTTTCTCATTTTACAAATTCAGCAAAGTAAGCCGGACCACCCGAACCGAGTGTAACTTTCTTAAGGAGATTGAAGTTGTCGCCGTTATAGAGGTTGACATAACCGGGGAGGGTATAGCTGGGATAGTCGCCATCCATCACATACGAGCCGATCATTACAGTGTTGGTAGTCTGATTATACCAGAATGAGTGGGGATAATCGGGAGTTTCGAATTCCTTGACAGACACATTGCCGCTCTTAGCATCGACAAATGAGTAGGTGGGTGCTGTGGCATGATCAGTGAAGGGTGTATATGCAGTTATGATTTCATTCTTCAGAGCACCGGCGATGTGAGCCTTGCAGATTTGAGTCTGTGTCAGATCGTCATTGACTTTATAGAGCATTGACTCGACATCGGTATAGTTGCCGGAGCAGAGAAGATATAGGCAGTCATCGCAGACGATAAACTGACGAGGATTCAGACCTACATCAAATCTCTTTTCGACAGTCATAGTTTCGGGGTCAACGACGCAGGCTGTGGTGCCGTATTTGGGGTAGTTCATACCGTCGCTCTCAGGCACATAGATCTTGCCGCGATAGAGTGCGATCTGATCGGGATTGGGACCCACCTTCACACTCTTGTCGATGGTGAGTGTGAGTGTGTCTAAGCGTGCCAAGTAGCCATCATACATCGACATAAACACACCACCCTTGTAGCATACCATAGAGTAAGGGGTTGTGCCGTGAGTGGGGTCGTCGGCAAGTTTGATCTGCTTGATAGATAGGTTGGTAGCCTTGTCGATGATCTCGATAGTGTTCGACTGAGAAGTACCGATATAGATCTTGCTGCCATAAACTGCCATACATTGGGGTGTGTCGCCGAGGCTACGGCCATTGGCTGCCTTGAAGATACCGGAGTTGATGTTAAGAGTCTTGAGATCAATAGCGTCGAGGCTTCCTTCGATGTTGCTGTACATATTGCCCTGGGTCAAGGCATAGACATCAGATACTACGATGACCTCAGGCACATCGCCACCCGGTACGTCAGGATTTTCGGGGTCGTTGTTGTCATCACTACAAGACACCATACTCATGCCGAGCAGGGGTAAGAAGAATAGATAAAATAGTTTTTTCATCGGTTGTTAATATTTTATATTATTAAATGATTGATTCTAAGTTGCTTAAAGGCGATATTCTATTGAGACTGCCCAGGAGCGACCCGGCATTGGGTAGCGAGCCACGATCTCATATTGCTTATCGAGAGCGTTGATCAGGTCGGCGCGCAGAGTCAATGAGGATTGTTTGATCCGGATCTCGCGATAGAGGCTGAAGCCTATCTCCATGTATCCCGGTATGCGCGAGGATGGAAGATTGACAGTCTCGGCATATCTCGCTGAGCAACCTGTGCCGTGAGCCACTACATTAACCCAGGGATTTTGCCAGGTGAGCGACCAACCGCCGGAGTTTAGCGGAATATAGGGCAATTGTTTCATCCAGTCTGCCATCGTGCGGTCGGTGCGCGAGGCAGCCCTTTGATAACTATAGTTACCGGTCAGGATCAGGTCATGACCCTCTGCCGGTCTAAAGTCTGCCGAGAGTGTAACATCAGCACCGAGGATTCTCACTTCACCGAGATTTTTCATCGTCATCACAAACATATTGTATGGCATGGCGACAATCTTGTTTTTCACGCGGTTGAGGTAACCATCGGCGGAGAGTTCGAGAGAGGGCAACCATGAAGCGATGTGGCGGGACCATGTCATGCCGAGGTTGAGCTGACGTGCTATCTCCGGCTCGAGGTTGATCGACCCGTAATGGTCGAAGTAGAGTTCGTTGAAGGTGGGCATACGCATTCCCGATTTGTAGGATGTGCGGATATACCATTGTTCATCGGCAATAGGTTGGAGATTAAACCCTATCGAGGGGGATACTTTCCATCTGTCGATATGTTTTTCGCCTGCTTGGGGCAGGTCGCTGATATAGGAGAGAAGTCCATGGGCAGTGGCGGTGAGACGCCATATCCGATATTTAACTGAAATCGACTGCAAGAGGGAGTTGCGCTGAGGATGGTTGTTGGCTCGCAGGTTGTTGGACATGGCATTGTGCCAATAGTCGACGCAGTAGGAGAGTGCCAAGTCGGTGATAGGGGTATATTTCAGCGCTGCGGAGATATATTCCTCTTGTTGGATATAGCGATTATCGAGACTGCCATTAGGGTAAATACCATCGATGTCGGTATATCTCAAATCGGTCCAATCATATTTGGCAAGGGCACGAAAGAACACATTGGAGGCGAAGCGACCATCATATCGGAGTTGCGCCATCAGGTCTTTGTCGTGCAGATGTTGGTTGCTCTTGTTGTTGTAATATTTCACCGGTCCGGGGAGGTCGCGAGAGCTGTCATACCAGTAGGTTTTTGCTTGTAGACTATGGTCATCGCTGATCTTCCAGAGCGAGTTCATCTCGACATGTCCGGTGTTGGTTTGCGAGTTATTGCGTTTCTCGCGAGTTGTCTCCTTACCATTATATATGGTGAAGGGGTAGTTGTTGCGAGCATGTAAATATTCGCCGTTGAGCGAGAATTTAAAATTACTGCCGTTGGCGATGCCGAAGCGGAGTGAGGGATTCCAAGTGCCGAAGGATGCTACTCGTAACTTCACCGCTAATTCGGGACGGCGAGAGGTAAGATCTGCCTCATCGATGGTGGCAATACTGAGGGTGGATGCCAAGGAGAGTGTGCGTGCCGATTGGAGCAGGTCGTCGCCATCACCCATTCGGATGGAGAGTGAGGAGAGGCAATCTAAAGAAAAACGGGAGAGGTCGATCTGACCACTCTGCGCGTCGCCGAGTGCCACGCCATCGTAGGTCACGCCGGTGTGTTGAGTGCCCAAGCCACGCACAGACACGGTCTTCATACCTCCCGAACCGCCATAGTCGCGGAGGTTGACTCCCGGCAGACGATGGATTGCATCCGATATGTCAGTGACTCCTGCCACCCTGAAGGTGGTGGCATCGAGGGTATACTCCGCAGTGGTGCTCTTCTCTTGGCGAGCTGCCACGACCTCTACATCAGAGAGATGCACTGTCTCCGGCTCGGCATCTTCGGTGACAGTGGTTGCTTCGGATGTATTGGGAGAGGCATCAAAAAAGAAAGCTGCTACAGCTGATTGCGCTGTTGCAGCCACGATGATGCTTGCTATGACATATTTTAGATGCTTTCTCATCCTCGTGGAAAACTAATTATTTTATTGGCGCTTCAAGAGATGGTCGGACTATTACCGTAGCGGGACTGTAGAGGAATTTCACCTCATTCATCTAAAGGCCTAATCCAAAAGCAATCGCAAAGTTTCAAACCCAAAGCACTGCAAAGTTAAAACAAATATTCCACAAAACCAAATCCCTACCCCGACCAATCAGCATCATCATGTTATCAAAATGGTCAAAGAGAGTAAGCGCGCTTATAAAAAATTGGGAGATGGTCTTCCTCTTTGTTGAGGGGACTATCTCCCTTTTTATTGGAGTAGGGCTTTTTTAGCCTTTTTATCTTTGTTTTATTCTCTTTGCTTTATAGTAGCTTTATGGAGATGTAGCGTTTGGGATTTTTCTTTATGTCTACTATCAGCGAGTCGATGTCTGAGGCTACGGTGTTGAGACGATTGTAAAGCTCTTGGTCGGTGGTCAACCTACCCAGAGTGGAGTTGGGGTTGTTGAGCTGTGATGAGAACTTCGACAGATCGGTGGTGATGTTGTTCACATTCTCCATCGTATTGCTGATCGGCAACTGCTTCAATTCGCTCGAAAGTATAGCCAAGTTGGCACAGATACTGTCGATCTTCACAGTCGCAGAGTGGGCATTGTTCATCACTGCCGGAACTTGTGTGTTCAAGCTTCTCAAACCTTGGGAAGCATAAAGCAGGTTGGCTGTGATACCATCGATACGAGCGATCGATGCTGCCAACGCCGGGTCTGAAACCAATGTATTCAGACTATACATCAGCGAGTCTACCTTCGGCAAGATGGAGTTAATCGCCGGCATTAACTCCTTGTCGAGCGACTCCATCAGTCCATAATGAGGACGCGTGGGTATCGTAGTGTGGAAGATAACTCAGCGTATGAATCTTCAGGAAGACGCAACTTCTTCTCCAATGCCAATAATACCTTGAATTTGCCGGGGTGTTCATAGTCATACTCGATGTCGCGAACCTTGCCGACCGCAAATCCATTGATTGAAACCGGTGATGCTACCGCCAATCCGGTCACATCTTCATATTCTACATAATAGAAATTGGAGGGTCGCAACATATTGATACCTTTCAGGTAGTCAATTCCAAAAAACAGCACTACAAGCGATATGATCACTGATAGACCGATCACAAATTCCTTGCTGCCAAATAACTTCTTCATATTTGTGTTTTTTTCTTATTTCTCGTTATCTACTATAATTATAGCGTTGGGAACCATAGATTTGATTTCCAACAGTTTTTTCTCCATCTCACGGCGGTTGGTGCTGCTCCCGTAGGTGTACTTGTAGTGATTATTCTCCACAAACATCTCCGTGGGGGTCAGACCACCGAACAGGGGATCGTTGTCGTTCAATTTATGGTCGCTCTCCGCCAGTTGTATTTTGTAATAAATCGGACGCGTTGCAGATGCTGAAGCTGCTTTAAACTTAGGACGCCCCGGCTGAGGAGTTATCGTGTCTTTAGCCTCCGTCTGAGCTTTGGCGATAGTCTTGCCGGAAGCAGCATTCTTACCGGAAGTTGTAGTCTTGCCGGCTGAAGCTTTAGTTGTTGTCTTAGCAGCTTGGGCTTGAGTGTTGTTGCCGCTCTGCTTTACGACAAATGTCTTACGATTGCCGCGAGTTGAGCTCTTCATAGACGAACTTTCCGCCTTCTTGGAATCCTTGCTGCCGGAGGTCGATGCCATCATCTCACCCTGCTTGCCGGCACTCTTCGTCTCTTTGGCTTTCGTATCTTTAGATTTATTCTTCTTTTTCTTATTCTTTTTACCTTTCGCATCCTCTTTCTTAGGCTCATTGACCTCCTCTTTCACCTCATCTTTAGTGGCTTCGTGGCGAGCCAGGTATTGAGTTTCGCTCTTCAGAGCTATCGAGTCAGTGGCTATTTCACGCTTATCGGAGATAGCACGCGAAGAGGATGATCTTCTCTTGCGAGGTCCGCTTACAGAGCGTCTTGTAGTAGTGCTCTTACCGCCTATCTTCACACGCTCGGCATTCTCCACCGATACCAACGTGCCGACACCAGTTGATGCCATAGTCGCTGCATTTTCGCTCTCTTCAGCTTTAGCAGGCATCTCAGCATCAGCATGTTCTTGACGCGAATTTCGATTGGACTTGGCTTTTTGCTCATTTTTATCACTATACTGTTTGGCGCTGCCGGCTGAGGCTGAACGGTCGTTATCTGCCGAGAAATAACGCTTCACGGCATTGCAGAGAGATTTTGCCAAACGCTCCTGTCCTTCATCCGAACCCAGGAAGGCAGCCTCCGTAGGATTGCAGATGAAATCCAATTCCACCAGCACTGAAGGCATCGATGTGGCCCAGAGCACCCAGAAACCGGCCTGCTTCACGCCTCGGTCGACACGCCCGGCTGTAGCCACCAACTCCTTCTGAGCCTCAGCGGCAAAGCGAAGGCTCTTACCAAGATTGCGCTTCTGTGCCATCTCAAAGATAATATAAGACTCATCTTTATTGGGATCAAAACCACTATATTTTTGATGATAATTGTCTTCATATTCTATTACTGAGTTCTCCGTCTGTGCCACCTTCAGATTATTGGCATCTTTGTGATGGCCAAGGGTATAGACCGTAGCTCCCGCCACCTTCTTACGGTTGGGATTGCTCTTGTCGACAGAATTGGTGTGGATCGAGATGAAGAGATCGGCTTTATTGAAATTGGCTATATCAGCTCTCCCTTGCAAGGAGATAAAAGTGTCGTCATCGCGTGTCAACACGACTTTCACATTCTTGACATTCTTCTTGATCTGCTGTGCCAACTTCTTCGCCACGCCAAGATTGATCATTTTTTCATTCTGACCATTGTCCATGGCGCCGAAGTCTTTGCCACCATGACCGGCATCGATTACGACGGTATATACCGGATCTTTATCTTTATCCTTTGCAACTCCATGCGCCAAACCGGGTGAGAAGAGCATGCTGCTTGCCATCACGATGGTCATCAGCATGGTTCTGAACTTCACAGGGTTTATGATATGTCTGATAAGTCTTCTCATCAATTATATACTTTTTCCTCCTCGAGGAGGTTCTTTTCTTTATGGTCAAATGTCTTATGGGTATACACGAAATCGCGGCCCAAATATTTCTGTCTCACTATCGGGTTGGAGGCAAGTTCCTCGCTGGTGCCCTGGAATAGGACACGACCTTCGAAGAGCATATAAGCTCGGTCGGTAATACCCAGGATAGAATCAGCCTTATGGTCAGTGATAAGCACACCGATGTTGCGCTCTTTGAGATGATACACCACCTCTTGGATATCCTCCACAGCGATAGGGTCGACCGCTGCAAAGGGCTCATCGAGCATAATGAATTTCGGGTCGATAGCCAAACAGCGGGCTATCTCAGTGCGTCGGCGTTCACCACCCGACAGGCGAGTACCTATGTTGTGTCTTACACCTCCGAGGTCAAATTCGGCAATCAGCTTTTCGAGCTTCGCTTTCTGATATTCCTTCGATGTGTTGGTCATCTCCAAGATCGCCCGGATATTGTTTTCCACCGTCAGCGAACGGAACACCGAAGCCTCTTGCGGCAGATATCCGACACCGATCTGAGCTCGCTTATAGACGGGATAGCCCGTTATCTCTTCATCGTTGAGGAATACTCTTCCTTCGTTAGGCTTAACCAGCCCGACTGTCATATAGAAAGTCGTAGTCTTTCCGGCACCATTCGGGCCCAACAAACCGACGATCTCGCCTTGGGTCACCTCGATCGACACCTGGTTGGCCACCGTACGCTTGCCATATTTCTTGACAAGACCTTCGGTGCGAAGCACATCTCTCACAGGTTCTTGATCTATATGAAGTTCCTCCTCGACTTGGAGTACATCCTCCGAGTCGAACTCACCTTCCAAGTCGCGCTCTTCCTCTTCGGTAAGTTTCTCCGGCTTGGACTTGCGAAAGTTCAGTCTGTTTCTGAGTAGTGGGGCTATCTTCATGGTCTATGATAGGGTAGTAGCGAGGTTAGGGTAGCAGTGAGCGGATATAGTCGGTAAGGAGCTTGATAGCTACATTATTGCCTCCACCCTGAGGTATGATTAGATCGGCATATCGCTTCGAAGGCTCGATATATAACTCGTGCATCGGCTTGAGAGTCTCTTGGTAACGATCGATCACCATCTGCGGCGTACGGCCACGCTCCACACAGTCGCGCTTGATCACACGGATCAGTCGCTCATCGGCATCGGCATCAACGAACACTTTAACATCGAGCATATCGCGCAGCTCCTTGTCGGTCAGCACCAAGATACCCTCCACCACTATTACCTCCTTGGGACGCAGATGCACCGTCTCTTTCAGACGCGAACAGGTGATAAAGTCGTAGGTCGGCATCTCCACATCTTCTCCAGCCTTGAGCCGCTTGATATGCTCGGTGAGCAACGTCCATTCGATCGATGCCGGCTCATCGTAGTTCATCTTCAATCGCTCTTCCAACGGGATGTGTGCATTATCCTTATAATATGAGTCTTGAGGCATCACCACAACTTCATCTGCTGGGAGACTCTCTATTATCTTGCGGACCACCGTAGTCTTGCCGCTACCGGTGCCACCTGCTATTCCTATTACCAACATATCGAGTTTTCTTGTTTTGTTTTTTCGTTTTTACCAAGACGATGGCTATTTTGCCCTTCTCGGCACACAAAATTAATAAAAACTCACCGCTCTGCCAAATTTTTGAAATTTTTGTTTTATCTTTGCACTCGGATTTGTGTGATTCACTATTGTTTCCATATCATGAAGCACACTCCTTATTATATAAGAATAGTCAAATGATCAGCAGTTCTATTAAATCGTTCGGACGTTATTGTGTCTTTATGACACAAGTATTCAGACGCCCCGATAAGTGGAGAGAATTCTTTAAGAGTCTTATCTTCGAGATATACAAACTCGGTGTCGATTCGATACCCTTGGTTATCATCATCTCCCTATTCATCGGTGCAGTGATTTGCATCCAGATGACGCTGAATATCTCGTCGCCGATGATACCGACATATTCCACAGGTATGGCGACTCGTGAGATCCTCGTACTGGAGTTCTCGTCTACCATGATGTGTCTGATTCTTGCGGGCAAGGTCGGATCCAACATCTCGTCGGAGATAGGCACTATGCGTGTCACCGAGCAGATCGATGCTCTCGAGATCATGGGTATAAACTCAGCCAATTTTATCGTTCTCCCCAAGGTGATCGGCTTTATCCTGTTCGTGCCTGTGCTCTGCATCCTCTCGATGTTTATGGGTCTATTGGGTGGCGCATTCATCGCCGAGTTCACCTCGATGGTATCTCTCGAGACTTATATCTATGGTATACAGTCTTTCTTTGATCCGTATGATGTATATTACAGTATCATAAAGACTTGCGTCTTTGCGTTTATCATCACCTCAGACGCCGCCTATTTTGGATATCATGTCAAGGGTGGAGCCCTCGAAGTCGGCAAGGCGAGCACCGATGCCGTGGTGTCAAGTTCGATCCTGATCCTGCTTGCAGACGTTATACTAACTCAACTCCTTTTGCAATAATGATTGAAGCTAAACATATCTCCAAGTGGTTTGACGGTCAGCAAATCCTCTTCGACATCAATGCCACCTTTGAGGCGGGCAAGACCAACCTCATCATCGGTCGTTCCGGTTCGGGTAAAACCGTATTTATGAAGTGCCTCATCGGGCTTCATACCCCTGAAGAGGGTGATATCCTCTACGACGGCAGAAAGTTTCGCGATCTCGACCTCTCCAAGAAGCGCCAACTTCGCGCCGAGATCGGTATGCTATTCCAGGGTTCTGCCCTCTTCGACAATGAGACTGTGATGGGAAATGTCATGTTCCCTCTCAAGATGTTCTCCCCGCTGACACGCCATGAGCAGATCGAGCGTGCCAAGTTCTGCATCGAAAGGGTAGGACTTGTCGATGCAGACAACAAATACCCATCGGAAATTTCGGGTGGTATGCAAAAGCGTGTGGCAATCGCTCGCGCCATCGCCCTCAACCCTCGTTATCTCTTCTGCGACGAACCCAACTCCGGTCTCGACCCTCAGACTTCAATCCTGATCGATGAGTTGCTGAGCGACATCACCCATGAATACAACATCACTACGATCATCAACACCCACGATATGAATTCCGTGCTCGGCATCGGTGAGTCAATCGTTTATATCAATAAGGGACACTGCGGATGGATCGGTGATGATCATTCAATATATAAAAGCACCAACGAAGATCTTAATGATTTCGTCTTCGCCTCCAAGCTCTTCCGCCAAGTAAAATCATATCTCGAATCCAAATAAAAATTGCGACTATTAGAGCGCGTTCCTTAAATGAAAATTTAAGGAACGCGCTCTAAGAAAGAACTGCTTTAAAAATCTTTTTTGCAGAAGATGCTCTTCAGCTTCAGGGAGATTACCCCGAAGACTGCCTCTCCGAAGATGCCGGAGTTCATCTTCGATGTGCCTAATTGCCTGTTGACAAATATGATAGGCACTTCGACTATCTTGAATTTCTTTAGATACGCCTTGAATTTCATCTCGATTTGGAAAGCATATCCCTTGAATTGGATCTTGTCCAAGTTGAGAGTTCTCAAGACGTGAGCTTTGTAGCATACGAATCCGGCAGTCGAGTCATGGAGCTTCATACCTGTCACCAACCGGACATACATCGAAGCATAGTAACTCATCAGGATACGTCCCATCGGCCAGTTGACTACATTCACTCCCGAGACATAACGTGAGCCGACCGATACATCCGCACCTTTATCCTTACACTCGTGATAAAGCTTGGGGAGATCGTTGGGATTGTGAGAAAAGTCGGCATCCATCTCGATCATATATTCATAACCTCGCTCTAAGGCCCACTTAAAACCATGGATATAGGCTGTGCCAAGTCCCAACTTGCCTGTGCGCGTCTCCAAGTGGACTCGCCCCGGATATTGTGACATCTTCTCTTTCACCGCCTCTTGAGTGCCGTCGGGCGAGGCATCATCGATCACGAGCAGGTCAAATGAGTCTTCCAACGAGATCACCGCATCTATGATATTT
>SFMJ01000065.1 GCA_004553095.1 Bacteroidales bacterium | reverse complement strand
GGATATTTGGGGGTTTTCTTTTCGTTTTCTTAAACTACATGATTATGAAGTCTGTTAGTTCTCTGTTTAAAGTTTTGCTTTGCGCCCTTCTCTTCACCGGCTTCTCTGTTGCCGTGCCTGCGCAACGCACCACAAAGGAGCTCAAGAAAATTACCAAGGATTGCAAGCTGAGCAATGCCTTTAAACTTGGGCGCCTTATCTATCCCCATGAGCAAGAGTATGACATCCATTCGATGCGCGATATAAATTCCTCTCTCCTCAATGAGGCTGAACGTAACCTTCTGAGCCACTATGATGATGTGTTCGTATGCCACAAAGGGGGCAGTTACCTGCATTGTTATATCGTTGTCGACTCCGTGAAACGTGTCGGCGTCTATAACCTCGACGGCGAGATGATGGTTCCCCCTCTCTATGGAAGCGTCCACCGCCTCGCCAATAATCTCGTGATCGGCGATGTCGCCTTCCCCGACGATTGCGATTGGAACACCGCCCTCAAGAAGGCTATCGACAATTACAACGGTGTCGGCATAGGCCATTTCCAGGCTGTTATCAATAATGTGGAGAATAACAAGATTAAGGTGCTGATCCCTGCCGGCGATTATGACGATATTCAGTATACCATCAAGTCGCAGAAGCCATCTTTCTATGTGGCTAAGTATAGCGAACAGGATAGCACCCTCTTCTGGGGTGTTGTCGACTCGAAGGCTCGCGAGATTCTCCCCTGTAAGTATACCGGCATCTATAAGAACCCCGACCTATTCTATATGGTGGGCGATGTCAGCGGTAAGTATGTCGGCATCAACACTATGACCATGGAACAAGCCAATTCGCTGGTGGAAAGCCATATCAAACTCGCCAAGTCTCGTAAGAAACATTGGCTCAAGTTCTTGATGTCACTCGGAAATATGTATACCTCGACAAGCGAAGTCAATGAGGATGATAATTACAATTATGAGTCAACCGATATCCTCACCGATGGTTCGGAATATCTCCAACAGCAGTATGACATGTGGAAGGAGAAGTCGGAGAAGTATTATAACAATCTGATGCGTCTCGGTGCGAAGATCGACACCTCGAAGGTGGAGGAGGTGGCACCCCTTGACGATGACCTGCGCAACAGCACCTTTGACCAGTTGAAACGTGCCCTCGCCGAAGCCCAATCGGAGATGAAAGCTATCCGCCATAAAGCCCAAAAACAGGGCATCGAGCTTTATCCTTCGGAGTGGGAATCAACCCAAGTACCCCTTTAGGGCTGAGGATAGCGATATGCTCCCTTCTCTCTTATGGAGTAGATGGGGAGGTGGAGGCTATCGGCTTCGTGGAGAAGTCGGCGTTCTCTTTTTCTCCTTACGGAGGTATGAATCACGATTATCTCCGGTTCGATCTCTTTGACTATATCTGATAGGGTAGCCCTGTTCCCCCCGGCTATCACCAATATGTCACATCGGCTCTTGATGCTGTCTTCAGTCGGTGCCGACGTGTCGCTCACCACGATCTTCTTGCCGGCAAGGGTGCAGCGGCTGATACATTTGGGCGGCATATTGATGATGGTGTCGCGAAGGTCGCTACGATAGCATATCGCCACACCCCCTTGCTTGTGCTGTATGATGAATGCTTCAGACGAGACACTCTGCAGGTCGATGACGAAGGAGACTACGAAGCCTGCCAATGCCACTCCCATCAATCCTATCATCACCCTGCCGCCGCGACGATTTACCACGATTGCCGCTATCACGGCAAAGATGATCCATGCCGACAGCGAGAGCACCGAGGGGGTGTATTCTATCGCCGAACTCCCGCCACCGGTGATCCATGACACAAATCCGACGATACATCGATATCCCATATCTATCATGACGGACATCCACTCCGGGTCAATCCCTATCCCCTGAAGAAGAAAGTAGATGATACCCACCACCAAGTAGACGGGCAGCACCGGCAATATGACTATGTTGGCGGCAAGAAATGTCACCGGCACCATCCCGAAGTAGTGGGCACTCAGACACCATGTGCCGAAGGTCGCCGCCAAGGTGGTGAGTATGACGCTGCATCCCTTGTAGAGCCATGGATGAAAGTGATGGTCGATAGGATTGAGCGGCGTGACGAAAAATATCAAGGATGCCACACACGAAAAACTTAAATGAAGACCTACATCTTGTATCGCTAAGGGGCTGAAGATGAGTATGATGGTGGTGGCAAAGAGGAGCGAGTTCCATGCCGATTTTTTTCGCTCCAAGAATAGACAGATCATCATCGAGGTCATCATGATGGTGGCTCTCACCGTCGAGGGCTGCCAGCCGGTGATGAAGGCGTAGATGTAGAGGATGATGGTGGCTATCAAGATGCGCTGCCTATAATAGCCGAAGAAGTTCATCGGGAAGAGGAGCCAGAGGAGTATGCCGCTGATTATGGCGACATGCATGCCGCTCAAAGCCAATATATGCGACACACCGGCATCGGCAAAGAGGTTCCGCACGCCTCGGTCCAAGTATTGACGGTCGCCCATCAGGATGGTAATGAAGAAGTGTTGCGTACCCTTATCCAAGGAGGAGTTCTCAATCGCCGATTCGATGGAGTAGCGGATATGGGCGGCTATACCGCCGAAGGTGGTGGTGTGTCCGATGATCTGAATCGGATCCCCTTCGACACGTGTCTCGTAATAATATCCCTTGCTGTTCATCCGCTGTGCATATCCCTCGCCGAAGAAGTTTTCCGGGTCGTGTATCTTGCTGAGCCTCACCGGAAAGACTATGTTATCGTCGATCTGCGCCTTGAGGGCCTCGCTATGCAGGATGATGGAGAAGTTGGGGGTCTTATATTGCATCCCGGCGCTGTCAACCAATTGACTCACCTCGACCATAGCCTTATCTCCCGACGTGGTCTGCGAGATGTCGCGAACTATGCCTACTGCCGCCACATATCTCTCCGCCTTGTCGGGAAAGTAGGGCTGACGGAGGGTATAACTGAAGACTCCGACGGCGGCAAAGAGTAGATAGATCCAGATGTGATGATACTTATTGAGCGTTACCCCCACCATCGGGTTTTTGCTCCGCAATGATATGAGAATGTGTATCGACAGTGATAAGACTATCAGTATGATACTCAGCCACATCGGAGCCCCTGCCATCCCCGCCAGAATCCCGGTGACGACCCCCGCGAATGGTAATAACATCGGTGCTATCATCTCTGCATCCAAATATCGTAGGCGATGTCGGCTTGTCGATGGAGCATCTCCAAGCCATTCTTAACCACGGCACCCTGCCGGCGACTTCGCCGCATGAATTGAGTCTCCTCCGGATTGTAGATAAGATCGTAGCAGATATGCCTTGGTGTGATATATCCATAGTCTAAGTCGGGGGCATCATCGACGTTGGGAAACATACCTCGCGGTGTGGCATTGACGATAATCTTGTGATCTTCGATCACTTCGCGAGTGATCTGATCATAACCTATCATGCCGCTGCCGGGAGCCGGTCGACGTGACACCAACGTTGTGGCTATGCCTTGTGTCTGAAGCGCATAGCATACTCCCTTCGATGCCCCTCCGGTGCCTAATACCAAAGATCGCCGACAGTCGCCATGCAGCAGTGGAAGGAGGGGCTGAAGGAATCCCTGCCAGTCGGTGTTATGACCCGACAAGATTCTTGTGCCATCTGCCGTATGGCCAATCTTGATTACATTCACGGCACCGATGGCTCGGGCATCGTCGGAAAGATGGTCCAAGTAGGGTAGCACCTGCTCTTTGTAGGGGATGGTGACGTTGAGACCGAGGAGCCCAGGATGCCGGTCGAGCAGATCCGGCAATAGGCTAATGTCGGAAATAGGGTAGAGGTCATAGCGCCCTTCCACCCCTTCGAGCCTGAATTTGTGCTCGAAGTAGCGTGGCGAAAAGGAATGTCCCAACGGATAACCGATCAACCCAAGTTCTACCATATTATCACTCTGTCGGATTCGTCGCGATACATTGCATCTCCATCTTTGATGCCGAAGGCCTCGCAAAATTCCTGAATGTTCTTGAGTGTCACATTTACTCGGTTTAGCGCCAAGGAGTGAGGATCATCCTGTGTGCGTGCCAAGATATCTTCATGGCGTATGTTTTGTGCCCACACGCCGGCGTAGGATAGGTAGAAGCGCTGCAACGGTGTGAAGCCATCATTACATCCTTCACTTTCCACACTCTCGCCTCTTGAGGCGAGATAGGCTGTCAGCGCTATGCGCAGTCCCCCCTGGTCGGCGATGTTCTCGCCAAGGGTATAGGTGCCGTTGGCTTTGACACCGGGGGCTACTTCCACCTCGTCAAACTGCTTCACGAGGCGGGCGGTGAGCTGCTTGAACTGTGTCTCATCTTCTTCGCTCCACCAGTTGCAGAGGTTGCCCGACTTGTCATATCTTCTGCCGCTATCGTCGAAACCATGGGTCATCTCATGACCGATCACCACGCCGATGGCTCCATAGTTCATCGCATCATCGGCAGTGATGTCGAAGAAGGGGGGCTGCAAGATGCCTGCCGGAAAGCATATCTCGTTGGTGATAGGGGAGTAGTAGGCATTGACCGTCTGGGGAAACATGTGCCATTCGTCGCGGTCGACCGGCTGATCCATCTTGCTGAAATTGTCTTTGGTAAACCACTCCGAGGCTGCCAACACATTCTCCATGTAGCTCTTCGACGGGTCGATATGGATCTCTGAATAGTCTTTCCATTTGTCGGGATAACCGATCTTGACTCGCAATGACGCCAATTTGTCGAGCGCATTGGCTTTGGTGGCATCGCTCATCCATGTCAATGCCTCGATGTGACGGGCAAGTGCTTTGCGGAGATTCTCCACAAGCCCTACCATATAGACCTTGTTCTCTTCAGGAAAGTATTTCTTGACATACAACTGGCCGATAGCCTCGCCAAACATAGAGCTCGGTATCGCCATGGCTCGTTTCCACAAGGGCTTATGCTCTTCGATGCCATGCATCACACGGCTATACATCTCAAATGCCACTTCATAGAATCGACTGTCGAGCACATTGGCAGAGGAGGATACCGACCCGTATGCCATCATGTCTTTAATCTCTCTGTCAGTAAGTTGTGGCAGATATTCGTTGATGAACTCCATATACCGCGGGGAGGTGATATTGGCTCGCTTCACATCCTTGAGCCCGGAGAGCCGGAAGATCTCGCGCCAGGGGATGTTGGGATATGTGTCGCAAATCTCGTCGATGGTGCGGATGTTATATCGCAATAGGGGATCACGCTGCTCTTCGCGTGTCTTCTTATGGCGCGCATATTCGGTCTCTATCCTCACCACATTGTCGCTGATGCGCTGTGCCGACTCTTCGTCATAGCGAGCCAGCATCATTAATTCTTTGATATATTTGCGATATGCTGACATGATCCGATCGTTGGTCTCGCTCTCTACCAAGTAGTAGTCGCGGTCGCCAAGCCCGAGCCCAACTTCCATGATGTGAAGGATGTTGATGTCTGAATTGCCGGCATCTGCCCCCACTCCATAACCGAAGAATGTGCTATCCAAGCCCATGGCAAGCCAAGCGATGGTCTCTGCCATTTTGTCGCGTGTGAAGCCCTCGATGCGTTGCAACACCGGCTGCATCGGTTCGGCACCCTCCCGGTCTCGACGCTCCATGTCAAGTCCCATGGCATATAGGTCGGCGATCTTCTGGGCGATGCTGTCGCGCTGCTTAGATTCGGGATCTTCCGCCAAGTGCTCTATCAGGTCTCTTACATTGTCGCGAGCCTCTTCTGCCAGCACATTGAAGGTGCCGAATGAGGAGTATTCTCCCTTGAGTGGATGATTCTTCTGCCATCCTCCGTTGGAATAATGATAGAAGTCGTAGCGAGGATCGATTTGTGGGTCAAGGTTTTCTCGGTTTATGCCATGTTTTACCATATCTGTCATGTCTTGTTTGGGTCGATATTTGATTCGTAAGTGTCTGAGTAGGAGAGTGGTAAGTGCCTTAGTAGGAGAGTGGTAAGTGTCTGAGTAGGAGAGTGATGGGGCGGTTATTCGTTGTTGAGGCTTTCGAGATAGAGGGAGGCTTCTTCCCATTTCTCCATAGCCTCTTGGAGCTGCTGTTGAGTGGTCTGATATTTGTCGAGCGTCTCGGTGGAGGCATCTCCGGCGGCAATCTTCGATTCGAGGTCTGCCATCTCCGCCTCAAGGCGATTGACTTCGCTTTCGGCTGTCTCTACCCCCTTGGTGGCGCGGTTGAGGGCCTTCGCCCTCTCTTTCTGCTCGGCATAGCTGAGCTTGCGAGCCATCTTCTCTTCGGCAGCTGCCGACACCGTGTCTTCCGCCGTAGCCACGCCTGCTGCCGGCCGTTTCTCCGATTTGCTCAGCTCCAACTGCTGTAGATTGTCCAGCTTTTTCTTCTGCAAGAACTCATAGATGCCCCCTAAGTTCTCACGGACTTTGCCTCCGCCAAATTCATAGACTTTGTCCACGAGTCCATCGAGGAAGTAACGGTCGTGACTCACTATAATCACGGTGCCATCGAAGTCGCGGATCGCCTCTTTGAGGATATCTTTGGTCTGTATGTCGAGGTGGTTGGTGGGCTCGTCGAGGATTAGGAAGTTGACCGGCTCAAGGAGCAGTTTGATCATGGCGAGGCGTGTCTTCTCACCTCCCGACAGCACTTTAACTTTCTTGTCGGAGGCTTCGCCGCCAAACATGAATGCACCCAGGATGTCTCGCACTTTGGTGCGCATGTCGCCGGTGGCTACATTGTCGATGGTCTCAAATACGGTGAGTTCGCCGTCGAGTAGTTGTGCCTGATTCTGAGCGAAGTAGCCGATATTGACATTGTGCCCGATCTTCAGTGTGCCGGTATAGTCGATCTCTGACATGATGCATTTCACCAAGGTGGATTTACCCTCACCATTCTTGCCGACGAATGCCACTTTCTCGCCGCGACGTATGGTAAATTCGACATGGTCGAACACCTGATGATCGCCGTAGGCTTTACCCAAATTCTCTACAATCAGAGGGAAGTCGCCCGAACGTGACGCCGGCGGAAATTTCAGCCGCAACCTCGAATTGTCGACCTCATCGATCTCGATAGGCACAATCTTCTCAAGCTGCTTGATGCGGCTCTGCACCTGGTTGGCTTTGGTGGCTTTGTAGCGGAAGCGCTCTACGAAGTCTTCGATGTCGGAGATCTGCTTCTGCTGGTTGTCGTAGGCACGCCGTTGCTGTTCGATGCGCTCTTTGCGAAGCTCTACGAATTTGGAGTAGTTCACCTTGTAGTCGTAGGCTTTGCCGCAGGAGATCTCGATGGTTCGCTTGGTCACGTTGTCAAGAAATGCACGGTCGTGACTCACCAATACCACAGCCTTGGCTTTGGTGGTCATAAACTGCTCCAACCATTGTATAGACTCGATGTCAAGGTGGTTGGTGGGCTCGTCGAGGAGAAGCACGTCGGGGCGGCGCAACAGTATTTTCGCAAGCTCGATACGCATCCTCCAGCCGCCCGAAAATTCGTAGGTGGCGCGCCCGAAATCATCGGGACTGAATCCCAAACCGACAAGTGTCGTCTCAATCTCCGCCTCCATGTTCGATGCTCCTTCGATCTCTAATCGCTCGTTGAGATAGGTGAGCCGGTCGATCAGATTGTGGTAGTCGGGGGAGTCGTAATCGGTCGATTCTGCCATCGCTTGGTTCACCCGTTCGATCTCTTCTTTGATCTGTTCGATGTCGCTGAACGCCTTCTTGGCTTCGTTGATCAGCGTCGTGTCGTCGGCAAGTTGCATCTGCTGTGGCAGATATCCGATCGTCAGATCGTTGGGCTTGCCGATGCTCCCTGAGGTCGGTGCCTCAAGCCCCGCAAGTATCTTGAGCAAGGTCGACTTGCCGGCACCATTCTTGCCGGTAAGCGCTATCTTGTCATTATCGTTTATTACAAAACTAATATCTGTGAATAGTGGTCGAGCCGAAAACTCTACACTTAGGTTGTTTATCGAAATCATGCTTCAAAATTACAAAATCTTTCCCATACCTTAACCCATTTTTGCCAAAATTAATTAAATTTGCATTATATATTTCTTTTTTTAAGAGTGCATGATTGATCTACATAGTTCTTATCGAGCTGAGAATACGATGCGGGAGTTGATCCGCGATAATAATCTGCTGCTGATGACTATCAGCCGCTTTAATATCGCCTTCGGTTTCGGCGACAGCTCTATTCGCGATGCCTGCGATGCCAATCAAGTGGATTGCGACACATTCTTGGCTGTTTGTAATCTACTGAGTGGCAAAGAGTTCGCTGCATATCCGGTGTCGCTGCCGGCTCTTATTGAGTATCTTAAGCGCGCTCATGCCTCTTTCATCGAGATATCCCTCCCCAAGATCCGTCAGAAGATCATCGAGGCTATCAATTATTCCGAAACTAATGAGGTGTCATTCCTCTTGATAAAGTTTTTCGACGATTATGTAGCTGATGTCCGCAGTCATCTTGCCAATGAGAACGACCAGGTGTTCAGATATGTGGAGCGACTCCTTGGCGGCGAGAAGGATGAGGCTTATAGCATCTCTGAGTTCTCGATCGATCATGACCACATGGGGTCGCAACTCAATGAACTGAAAGATATCTTTATATATCACTATTCCCAACGAGGAAATGCGCTTCTCAGCACTGTCTTGTTCGACATCATCAACCTTGAGAAGGATCTTATGA
>SFMJ01000064.1 GCA_004553095.1 Bacteroidales bacterium | reverse complement strand
GTTCATGAACGATGTCGGTCTATTGGCAGCAACCTATGGAGGCAACATACAAGAGAGACTATTGAGTCGAGACTCTAATATCAATTTTGGTTCGATCTTTGAGAATCTGGTAGCACAAGAGCTCTATGCCCACGGATTTGCAAGAGATCAACAACATTCCTTATACTATTTCAACAGCAAGCGACAGGGAGAATTAGACTTTATCGTCGAGTATAACAATGATGTGTTGCCGATTGAGGTGAAGTCGGGTAAGGACTACGAGAGGCACAATGCTCTATCGAATATCATGGGGCATAAAGAATATGGAGTGCCGAGAGCATACGTATTTTGCCAGGACAATCTATCGGTAAGAGGAAAGATAGCCTACCT
The DNA here is from genome assembly GCA_004553095.1 of Bacteroidales bacterium. Classification (GTDB taxonomy): domain Bacteria; phylum Bacteroidota; class Bacteroidia; order Bacteroidales; family Muribaculaceae; genus Lepagella. The sequence continues at coordinate 8,389 of SFMJ01000064.1, read as the reverse complement.
GCCGATCTACATGGCGACTTTCTTAGAGCAAACAGAAGTAACAGACCAAATCTACAAATTCGACCTAACCGGCCTATAATCCTCACAAATATAACAGGCAGGGATTTCAGCAATGATATTCGGTGGAATTTCAGCAATGATATTAAGGAACGCGCGTTCTTACTTCCCGGCGAGGGCGCGTAGGTCGAGGCTTATGCCTATGGCGAAGTTGATGCCGGTGGTGGGGGGCGTGTTCCAATAGTAGGCCTTGGGTCGGTAGTTGAAGAGGTTTTCTATGGTGGCTGTCAGGTCGATGCCTCGCCATATTCTTTGCTCCACCGTAAGACGCCAAAGGGAGTAGGCTGAGTCGGTGGGTAATTCTGAGTCGGGTGCCGACATGTATCTGCCGGAGATGGCTGCGTATGTGCGATAGATGCTCCCGAAGGTGTGTTCATAGTCCAAGCGCCAGGTCGCCGAGTGTGGGCGCGGTTGCGAGAATTGCGAATCAAAGGTCCTGCCGGTGGTGTAGAGGTAGTTATACCCGATTTTGGCACCTACACCACACTCCATCTTGTAGCGTGCCGAGATGTCCACGCCGAAGGTCTTGACGCCTCGCTCGTTGACATAGATGGCTCCCGCCTCCCGATCTTCGTCGCCCGGAAAGTCGGTGGTGGTGATGCGCTGGTCGTAGATGGTGTAATAAGTGGTGGCTGTCACGTTATATGCACCCGACAACCAACCCCTGTTCACACTCCCGCTACGCTCGAACGAGAGATTGATATTATGACTCCGCTCCGGCATAAGGTCAGGGTTGCCATATACCATTTGAAGTCCCGCCATGTCGAACACCATATACATCTCCTTGAGGGTAGGCGCTCTGAACCCCTCGGAATATGACGCCCGGATGGTAAGCCATTCCGGTTTGAACATCACCGCAAACCTCCCGGTCAGGGCACTCTTCGACGAGGCGGAGAAATAATCCTCACGAAGACTCCCCACTATCGTGAGCCACGACAGTGGGTGATAGTCCCCCTGCACATAGATGTCGAAGGAATGTTGCGAATGATACCCCGCGCCGTCAAACTGATAGGTCGATAGATAATCATTCATATAGTCCGCGCCGGCTGTGAGGGTCACCTTGTCGAAATAGTGTGAATAGAGTGCATGCACGATATGCTGCCGATTGTGGTAGTCATGGTCGTGAGTACGTTCGCCGAAGACATAACGAGATTTGTTATACTGATCGAAGGAATATGAAAGCTCCAAAAAATCGAGGCTTCCCTTATGCCACTCCCCCTTAAGTCCGGCGTTATAGTCGGTATAATGGTCGTCGAAATTGTTGCGTTGGCTCAGCCGACGGAAATATCCCCCGCGGGCGATAAGACGCAGGTCGTCACGAGGCGAAAAAATGAGACGCTCTTTGACATTGAGATTGTTGCCGCCATACATCTGATGGACCATCGACCCGCCATCGAAAGGATCGGCAAGTTGCACGGTGTTCGACCTTACAAACCTCGCCGATGTGTTGGAGGTCCACTTACCCTGCTTAAAACCGACATTGGCGCCGGTGCGGCACTCATTGCCCATCGAGCGCCAGCGAGTGTCGAATGATGCCTCCCACGGCTCTTTGCACTCCTGCGAGATGATGTTGATCACCCCTCCGACGGCATTCGCCCCATATAGCGCCGACGATGCACCCTTCACTATCTCGATATGACCCACATTGTCCATGCTGAGTCGGTCGTAGTCGACATTGTCGACTGTCTCGCCGGCGAGACGCTCCCCATCCACCAAGAAGAGCAACGTATTGCCTCCCATCCCGTTCATGCTCAGCGCCGTCTCCTGACTCATCGCAAAACCGAACTCCAAGCCCGGCATCTCGTCGGTCAGAAGGTCGCGGATGGTCGTGGCATCGCTCTTCTTGATCTCCGAGGCGGGTATCAGGGTCGTTACCACCGGCACATCTTTCAGTGTCTTCGGAGTCCGGGTGGCTGTCACCACCAGATTGTCCAAGAGCAATGAACTCGCCACATCCACACTGTCTGAGGATATAACAAGATTCTCTCCACGCAACGAGGCGTGGAGAGAAGCAATTATAATCATTAATGTGGCTATGGCTCGCTTAGACATTAGTCGTCAGGTGCTTAGAGCGCGTTCTCGCTTTTGGTGGCAGTGTAAGTGCAGATCATCGCCGGCATCGAACCGAAGCTCAGTGAGAGTTCCAAGGTCAGGATGCCATCTTTTGAACTGCCCTTGACAGAGCCGGTGTAAGGAAGATAATTCCCATTGAAAGGAGCATTGCCTTCGAGATGTGTCGGTTGTATCTCGATCACGCCATCTTTCTCGGCTACAGCCATTTTCTCTATTTTCAGTGCCGGTACCGCCATCGGTTGTGAGCCAAATTCCTCAATATTCATATTGATTGTGCCATCGGCATTGGCTTCGATTACGACATCGACGTCGGCATACTCAAACTGTTGTGACATCACTGAGCAGTGCATCACATCCTTGTAAGAGCCGGCTAAGGCCTTGGCAAGGTTCACATCGGGTTCGACAACTCCCGGCTGATCGGGATTAGGCTCATCCGGATCGTCTGAGCTACAAGATACGCCGGCTACAGCGAAGATTGTCACCATGACGGCAAACTTGAAAAAATTGAGTGCTTTAATCATGTTCAAGTAGTTGTTTTTTGAGTGTTAAGTAGGTTGGATTGATTTTATGTCGCAAAGTTACAACTATGCTCGATGTCGGTCAATACCCACTTTTAGTTAATTTTATCATTTTTTGCTCCCGAAGTGTCGTTTATTCGCGATAGTAGATTCGTTTTACACGGGGTGAGATGGATGTCAGCACTTCGTAGGGGATGGTGTCGAGCACATCGGCGAGACGTTGCAGGGGTGCATTGGGGCCGAAAATTTCCACTGAGTCGCCCACCTTGCAGTCGATGTCGGTGACATCGATCATGCAGGCATCCATGCATATATTACCGACGGTGGGCGCCTCTTTGCCATTGACCATCACGGAGATGGCGCCACGTCCGAAGTGCCGGTTCATGCCGTCGGCATAACCGATGGGGATGGTGGCGATGCGAGAAGGTCGTGTCAAGACACCGCGACGCCCATAACCGATGGTTTCCCCCGCCGGCCAATGGCGAATCGAGGTGATGACCGTGCGGAGTGTCGACACGACGCGCAGCGGCTGCTCGATATCTGCCGGCAGGGTGTTGGCTCCATAGAGGCCGATGCCGAGTCTCACCATGTCGTAATGATGGGAAGAATAGCGGAGGATGCCGGCGGTGTTGAGTACATGGCGCAAGATGGGATGGGAGGAACGCGACTTCATATAGTCGGTATATTTGCCGAATCGGCTCAGTTGCAGTTCGGTGTAATCATCCATGTCGACACAGTCGGAGGTGGCAAGGTGGGAGAACACGGAACGTGCACTCACCTCGTGGCTCGATTCGAGGATATCCATAAGTCGTGGAAGTTCCTCTTCGATGAATCCCATGCGGTGCATACCGGTGTCGAGCTTGATATGGATGGGGTAGTCGGTGATGTCATTTTTCTTCGCCTCTTTGATCACATCTTCGAGCATCTCAAAACTATAGATTTCCGGTTCGAGCCGGTAGGCAAACATCGATCGATAGTTCACCACCTTGGGGTTCATCACCATGATAGGCATGGTGATGCCCTTCTGTCGAAGTTCGATACCCTCGTCGATTACGGCGACAGCGAGGTAAGCGGCGCCGCAATCTTGCAGGGTCTTGGCGATCTCATAACTGCCGGCGCCATAGCCCGATGCTTTGACCATGCAGACGATGCCGGTGCCGGTCGGCACATGGCGGCGGAAGTAGTTGTAGTTGTCGATCATGGCATCCAGATTGACTTCGAGCACGGTCTCGTGCTTGCGAGTCTCAAGCATTTCAGCCACGTCGTCGAATTTGTATTCGGGTGAACCCTTGAGCAGGATGGCTTCATTTTCGAAGTCGGAGGTCGAGAGGTCGTGGAGCAGGTCGGCAGTAGTGGGATAGAACCGTGCCGGTATGTCAAACATAGAGGCACGGCTACTGATGGCGGGACCGACACCGATGAGGCGATTGACTCCTGCTTGGCCCACGAGCAGAGCGATGTTGCTATACAGTCGGTCGATGTCTTGCGATTCGTGGTGCAGGTCGCTCAGAATCAGTGTGGCGCTCTGCTGTGGTGTCTTGCGACGACGCATGAAGTCGAGTGCCGGAGGGAGGGATGAGAAGTCGGAGGTGTAGGAGTCGTGGATCAGAGAGCATCCGTTGACTCCCTCGGTGACATTGAGACGGGTGCCTATCTTGTGGAGATGGGTGAAGCGCTCGCGGATCACGTCGTGGTCGATGCCGCTCAGCAACATGAATGCCAAGGCATTGGCGGCATTTTCGAGGTCTGCCCCGCTCTGCAAGGGGGTGATGAAAGATGATGTCTCACCTTGGTAGGTGTAGTTGACTTCCATATCGTCGCCATGTGGGGTAGCATGGATGCGGATGTCGCAGAGGTCGGTGTCGGTGGCCCAAGTGAATGTGGGCACGCCGGGTGCGTTCTTCTTGAGTGCCTCGGCGATGATCGTGTAGTCTGCGCGATAGATGACGCGGCGGCAACGAGTGTCGGATGCCAAAAGACATTTCTCGGCAGCCTTCTCGGCGTCGGAAACAAAGCCTTCGGAGTGGGCTTCGCCGATATTGGTGATGATGACCGTGTCGGGCTGTATGCACTTGGCGAGGGGCGCCATCTCACCGGGGCGCGAGATGCCGGCTTCGATTATGGCGAGACGAGATTCAGGTGAAATCTCCCACATCGAGAGGGGTACGCCGATTTGCGAGTTGAAACTGCGTGGCGATCGAGAAATTTCGGAAAGGGGCTCCATGAGTTGGAAGATCCACTCCTTGAGGGTGGTCTTGCCGCGGCTGCCGGTGATGGCTACTATCTCGCCGGTATACTCCGGACGTCGTGAAGCAACTTGCTGAAGAGCCCGGATGCTGTCCGGCACAACCAGAAAATTGGCATCTGTGATGCGTTGCATCTGCGGCGGTATTCGGTTTACTACAAAGTTGCGAACGCCACGATCGTAGAGGTCGCTGATGAATCGATGACCATCATTCCCCTTGGTGGGAATGGCAAAAAAGAGGGTGTCGCCGGCTGAAGATAATGATCGAGAGTCGGTGAGGAGATGTGCGATTTCTCCTCGATTAGCAGGGCTCGGCTGATGTAAAAGCTCCGCTATCTGTTCAATAGTAAGTATCATATTAATTTATACTATTACCTTACAGGGCTGTCTATCCGTAAATGACAGGTAGACAAAATGTTGAGTTGACAGGATGTAAGAGCGGAATCTGCATTTTTCTGAAGATTCCGCTCTCATCTCGATATTTTAACACATTTTATTCCCACTCGATTGTGGCTGGCGGCTTGGAGGAGATGTCGTAGACTACGCGGTTGATGCCGCGCACCTTGTTGATGATCTCGTTGCTTACCTTTGCCAAGAGTTCGTAGGGGAGGTGTACCCAGTCAGCGGTCATGCCATCTGTCGAGATCACGGCGCGTAGTGCGCAACATCTCTCGTAGGTGCGCTCATCGCCCATCACACCGACACTCTGCACAGGCAGCAACATCACGCCCGCTTGCCACACCTTATCATACCAACCCGATTCTCTCAAGTTGTCGATAAAGATCTTGTCGGCTTGCTGCAAGATTGCCACCTTCTCTGCAGTTACCTCTCCCAGAATGCGGATGCCAAGACCCGGACCCGGGAAGGGGTGACGTCCCAACAACTCAGGATCGATACCCAACGCCTTGCCGACACGTCTCACTTCATCTTTGAAGAGCAGTCGCAAGGGCTCCACCACCTGAAGATTCATCTCCTTAGGCAGACCACCCACATTGTGGTGAGACTTGATTGTGGCTGATGGACCTTTCACCGAGCAACTCTCGATCACGTCGGGATAGATAGTGCCCTGACCAAGCCAGCGTGCACCCTCCACCTTCTTCGCTTCGGCATTGAACACCTCCACGAAATCACGGCCTATGATCTTACGCTTCTGCTCCGGATCGGTGACTCCCTTCAGATCGGTATAGAATCGCTCCGAGGCATCTACACCCCTCACGTTCAGCCCCATACCCTTGTAGGAGGCAAGGACACCCTCAAACTCGTTGGCACGAAGCAAACCATTGTTCACAAAGATGCAATGGAGGCGATCGCCGATGGCACGATGCAACAACACCGCTGCTACCGTCGAGTCGACACCTCCCGAAAGTCCGAGGATCACCTTGTCATCTCCCAGTTTCTCGCGAAGTCCCTCCACGGTCGTGTCGATGAACGATGCAGGACTCCATGTGCCGCTACATCCGCAGATGCCCAACACGAAATTACCCAGCAACTTTGTGCCATCGGTAGAGTGGAACACTTCGGGGTGGAACTGGATGCCCCAGGTCTCTTCTCCCTCGATATGATAAGCCGCCACACGCACATTGTCGGTCGATCCGATGATCTTATACCCCGCAGGGATATCGGTGATAGTGTCGCCATGCGACATCCACACCTGAGTAGGGGAGGGGAGTCCCGCCATAAGGCGATCGCTCGCATCCACCACGCTAAGCATCGCGCGACCATACTCGCGGCTCGGTGCACCCTTCACTTCGCCACCATACTCGTGTGCCAGCAACTGTGCCCCATAGCATACGCCCAATAGGGGCATCTTGCCCTTGATATGGCTGATGTCGGGCTTCGGTGCACCCTCATCTCTTACTGACGAGGGACTCCCCGACAAGATCACTCCCTTGGTGTCGCCATCGATCTCAGGGAGATGATTGAAGGGATGGATCTCACAATACACATTGAGCTCGCGCACTCGGCGTGCGATAAGCTGTGTATACTGCGATCCGAAATCTATGATTAATATTTTTTCCATGTCTTGTCTGTTGAGATAAGGCTATGTTTAGAATCCGGGTGAATAGTTGGGTGCCTCCTTGGTGATGGTCACATCGTGGGGGTGATTCTCCTTCACGCCGGCTGAAGTGATTCTCACGAACTGAGCATTGTGGAGCTCTGCGATATTGTGAGCGCCGCAATAGCCCATTCCCGAACGAAGACCGCCGATCAGCTGATAGATAGTCTCGCCCAGAGTCCCCTTATAAGGCACGCGAGCCACGATGCCCTCCGGCACCAGCTTATTGGTGTCCATCTGATCCCCCTGGAAGTAACGATCTTTCGATCCTGCCTGCATTGCCTCTACCGAACCCATGCCGCGGTATGACTTGAACTTACGACCATTATAGATGATAGTCTCACCCGGAGACTCCTCCACACCCGCAAGCATCGAGCCCATCATTACGCAATCTCCACCGGCAGCGATAGCCTTCACCACATCGCCCGAATAGCGGAGACCACCATCAGCGATCACCGGAATGTCATAGCGATGTGCCATATTTGCCACATCATAGATGGCTGTAAGCTGGGGCACACCTACACCTGCCACGATACGTGTCGTGCAGATCGAACCGGGGCCGATACCCACCTTGATGCCGTCGGCTCCAGCCTCGATCAGGAACTGTGCCGCTGCCGCAGTGGCGATATTTCCTACCACTACATCGATCTGAGGATATGCCTCCTTAACTGCCTTCAGAGTGCGGATCACATTCGCCGAATGGCCATGTGCCGTGTCGATCACCACAGCATCAACACCATTCTTCACCAGCGCATCAACACGCTCCAATGTATCTTTAGTCACACCGACTCCGGCAGCTACGCGAAGACGCCCCTTGCTATCCTTGCATGCATTGGGAAATTCGCTGATCTTTGTGATGTCGCGATAAGTGATCAAGCCTACAAGACGTCCATCCTCGTCGACCACCGGAAGCTTCTCGATCTTATTCTCAAGCAAGATCTGAGATGCCGATGCCAAGTCGGAATTGCGTGTAGTCACAAGATCCTCAGAGGTCATGATCTTACCAACCTCGAGTGTCATGTCGGTCTGGAAACGCAAGTCGCGGTTGGTGATGATGCCGATCAGGTGGTGATCATCATCGATCACGGGGATACCCCCGATGCGATTCTCTTTCATCAGTTTCAAAGCATCAGCCACTGTCTGATTGCTTGTGATGGTGACAGGATCATAGATCATGCCGGAGTCTGCACGCTTCACCTTGCGCACCTGCGCAGCTTGTGCGGCTATCGACATGTTCTTGTGGATCACTCCGATGCCACCCTCGCGGGCTATGGCGATTGCCATTTGGGCTTCGGTCACTGTGTCCATCGCTGCTGACACCACCGGAATGTTCAGACGAATGTTGCGCGAGAAGCGTGAGCCGAGCTCTACGCGGTCGGGGGTCACATCAGAGTATGCCGGTACGAGCAATACATCGTCAAATGTGATTCCCTCCTGTGT